>CAIUQQ010000260.1 GCA_903901345.1 uncultured Bacteroidota bacterium
AAAAGATTAATCAAATATTAAATAAAAATTATATTGTGGTTTTAAAGTTAATTTAGCTTACCTAATTGATTTAAATATTCTTCTGGAGTTACACCATATTTAATAACTTTTCTTCTTTTTCCTATTAATAAAGTTTGAGGTAAACCCCTAATTCCTAATTTCTTATTAATTAATTTATGTCCTAATGCTATGGTGTAATTTGCCTTTGATTGGCTACCAAATATTCGAACCGTATAAGTTTTATTAGTATATAAAAACATAATAACCCTGATATTACAGGAGTCAATTGCAGCAATTTTTCTGAGAATAGCGGTATCTTTTTCAAAGTTTTTAGATGTTAGTGAAGTAAAATACATAAAAACTTGGTGACGATTTAATTTTTTTAAATTCTTTTTTTCGCCTTTGTGAGTTGTAATATTAACTTTTGGTATCTTTTTGCCTACAGCAATTTTTCCGAATAACAAATCACTATTTGACTGTTTAATGACAATAAAATTTCCTGCAGGATCAATTGATAATACCTCAAAAATTTTTCCATTTTTTTCAAAATAGTTGTTCTTTTTATCTTTACTTATTTTGCTTGCAAACAAATCGTTCGTAGTATCAAAAATAGAATCATTATAGTTAATAATTACAATTCTATCGGTGTCGTTGTCATTAAATTTTCCATTATAATTTCCATCGTGAAGCCCAATTCTAAAGCTATCGTCATCTAATTTCACAATTCCACTTTTGGCCAAATATCGTTGTTCCCTGTAAGTTAAGTCAAGCCCAATAAATGTTCTGTCTTTGTAATAATATTTATAATAATCGTCTTTTTGTTTCCTTAATTCTAATTTCCCAAAAAGCATGGTTCTAGTCAATAAAATTCTGTTTTTTCCTCCTATAATATTCGAATTTTCTAATTCTATCTCTATTCCTTTTTGATAATAATAAGGTAATAATTGTTTTTGGTCATCTGTAAAGTCAAAATTCTGGTTGTTATCTACCCAAATTGTTGGATTTTGAGCATTATAATCTCCAATTAAAACAGTAACAAAACCTTCGTTTTTACTGTTATAAGAACCTGCAAAAAACAAATATCCATAAGCATAATTTTTATAACCAGTTGGCTTTTTAATAATTATTGGAATTGCAGGCTTTAAATCTTCAAAATCCATGCTCTGAATGGTGTCACCATGCACTTTAAACAATGCTAATGTGTTTTCATATTTATGAAACCTATCGTCTTTACCCCAAGAATTTAATTTAATTGTCATGGTATCATTTTGACAAAAACCTAAAAATGTTTTAAAAATTAATATTACTAAAAATAACCTTTTCATTATTTAATACAATTTTATTATTTAATCATGTTTAAAAAATCCTGCTCATTTATTATATTAATATTTAAATCAGTTGCTTTTTTCAGCTTTTCAGGTCCCATTTTATCACCTGCAATTAAGTAATTTAAATTCTTTGAAACTCCAGCAATATTTCTACCACCATTTATTTCAATTAGTTTTTTTAAATCATCTCTGCTCATTTCAAAAGTACCACTCACTAAAAACGTTTTACCATCTAATTTATTGCTTCTTTCCAAACCTTCTTCTTCTTCAATGGCTAGTTTTAACCCATGCTGTTTTAGCTTTTCTATCATTTTTATATTATCTGAATCACTAAAAAACTGCGTTAATTGCACTGCAATTTTATCACCTATTTCATAAATTTCACCTATTTGTTCTTTGCTTGCAGCAATAATGTTATCTATATTTTGAAAATGTTTCGCTAATTTTTTTGCAACAGTTTCGCCTATCATTCTTATTCCGAGTGCAAACAAAACTCTTTCAAAAGGAACAGCTTTCGATGCCTGAATTCCTTCAATTATATTTTGAGCTGATTTTTCTTTAATTGACCTTTTTTTACTTTTACTGTCATCAATTTCATCATTGGTTTCAATACTCAAATTCAAAATTTGTTCAAATTTCAAATCATACAAATCTGCGTAAGTTTTTATTAAACCTAATTTATAAAAAGCAGCCACAGTTTCTCCACCCAAACTATCAATATTCATGGCTTTTCTGCTCACAAAATGCTCTATTGTTCCAATAATTTGTGGCGGACAATGGTTTACATTTGGGCAATAATGAATTACTTCTCCTTCTTTTCGTATCAATTCTGTTTTGCACTCAGGACATATTGTTTGATAAACAATTTTTGTAGCACGAGGATTTCTATTTTTTAAATCAACACCTACAATTTTCGGAATAATTTCTCCGCCTTTTTCTACAAAAACAGTATCGTTTTCGTGTAAATCTAACCTTTCAATTTCATCAGCATTGTACAAACTTGCTCGTTTTACAGTAGTTCCCGCTAATTGAACAGGCTTTAAGTTTGCCACAGGCGTAATAGCTCCCGTTCGCCCCACCTGATAAGTTACTTTTTCTAATAACGTTACAGCAGTGGCGGCTTTGTATTTATATGAAATTGCCCAGCGTGGATTTTTGGCGGTAAAGCCTAAATCTTCTTGTTGCAAATAGTTATTTACCTTTAAAACTATTCCATCTATTTCGTAACTTAAATCGTGTCTATTGGTTTCATAATATTTTATAAAATCAATAACGGCATCTATATTTTTACATAATTTGTAATGGTCGCTTACTTGAAATCCCCAACTGGCAGCTAATTTTAAACTTTCAAAATGTGTTTCACTGACATTGTTTTCAGCATTTAAAAAGTACAGAAAAGCATCCAACGGACGTTTAGCCACTTCGCTACTATCTTGCATTTTTAAGGTGCCGCTGGCAAAATTTCTTGGGTTCTTGTATAACTTTTCTAGTATTTGAGTTTCAGTATAAATCTCTTTATCCTCTAACTCTTTGCGATATTCCGCATTTAATTTTTCAAAAGTTTTTTTATGCATAAAAACCTCCCCACGAATTTCAAAACTTGCAGGATAATTGTTGCCTTTTAACTGATGAGGAATTGATTGAATTGTTTTTACATTATTGGTTACATCATCGCCTTGTGTGCCATCGCCACGGGTTACTGCACGAATAAGTTGTCCGTTTTCATATGTTAAACTAATGGCTAATCCATCAAATTTTAGTTCACAAACGTATTCAAAATCTTCACCAATTGATTTTTTAATTCTGTCATCAAAATCACGTAAATCTTCTTCGTTATAGGTATTTCCCAAACTTAGCATTGGGTATTTATGCTTTACAGTGGTAAATTCTTTGGTAATAGCTCCACCCACTTTTAAAGTAGGCGAATTGGGGTTTTGTAAATGTGGAAATTGATTTTCTAATGTGATTAATTGATTCAATAATTCATCAAATTCCAAATCGCTAATGGTGGCATTTGAAAGGGTATAATAGTTATAATTATGCTTTTCAATTTGATTGCATAATTCATCAATCATAATTTTAGCTTCTAATTCATTCATGCGGTAAAATAAATGCTTTAAAGTTTGACTACAATGTTTTTTTTGAGAAATTATCTTTTAAGCCATTTTGAGGGGTCAAGGCTTGTATGAAAAACAGCTAAAATAATGATACTTTCACCTTTAATGACATAGTGAATTCCAAAAGGGAATTTGTGTAAAAATGCTACTCTAACAATTGTGTATTTAATTTGAAAAAGCAATGGATTTAATTTTATAGTTTCCACTAATTGCATCACTTGTATTTTAAAAAATTCACCAAGTTTTGGTTGTTGATTTTCGTACCAAAAGTAACTTTCCTTAATATCAAATTCTGCCGCTTCAGAAATATAAATTTGATAAATCATTTTTTGAAAACATCAACTTTAGCTTCATCCCAAGGGCGAATAGACATTTCTCCATCATTCACCATTTGCATTCGAAAATTTACTTCATCTATTTGGTTTTGAGGAATAATTGAATCCAATGATACATAATCAAGTGTTTTTATAAAATCAATAAATGTTTTCAATTTATCGTCTTCAATGTTTAAAACTATTTGTGTCATTTTTCAAATCAATTTGGAATTTCAAATCTAACGATATTTTCAACTATAAAAAAATAAACAATTTACATTTTAGAACATAAATAGATATTACATTTGAACCTTAATTTAGCTAAATGCAAAAAATATTTCAACTGTTCAAAACCAAACTCATTTTAATATTTACATATGGCTTAAGTCCTGTGCAATTAGCACTCATTTTAAGTTTTGGAATTACATTGGGCTTATTTCCTTTTATAGGTTTAACCTCTATTTTGTGTTTTATTTTTGCTTTTATTTTTAGGTTAAACATGGTGGTCATTCAATTGGTAAATTGGGTAGTTTCGCCTTTGCAATTAGTGATGTTGGTTCCATTTTATAAAATGGGAAATTATTTTAGTGTAGAATGGTTTAACAATGCCAATATTAAAATAAATATTGAAGATTTTGCAAGCAATGAATTTTTAAAAAAATAATTAGCTTAATTAACTCACAAATATTGGCCATTTTTGGCTGGGTTTTTATATGTATTCCAATGGCTTTGATTATCTATTTTTTTAGTTTATTGATGTACAAAAAATATTTGAACAGAAAAAAATTACCAATTGTTTCCCTTGAAAAAAACTGAATGTTACTATTATTGTTGTTTAAAATAAATTTATGGAAATACAATCATTGCTTCAATTTTTAACCAATTTACAAGAAAATAATCACAAAGATTGGTTTGATTTAAACAGAAAAGAATACGACCAATTACGTGCTGATTGGATTCAATTAGCTGCAAAAATCATTAAACAAACTGCCGACTTTGATGATGATGTTTTAGAATTAGATCCTAAAAAATGCATTTTCAGAATCAATAGAGATGTACGGTTTTCGAAAAATAAAGCACCTTACAAAAACAATTTTGGAATTAGTTTAAGCAAAGGTGGGAAAAATGCTGATTTCTGCGGTTATTATATTCATTTGCAACCTGGCGAAAGTTTTATAGCTGGTGGATCTTACCAACCCATGCCCGACAAATTAGCAGCCATTCGCCAAGAAATTGATTATAATTTGGAGGAATTTAAAAGCATTATTACTCATAAAGAATTTATAAAACATTTTGGAACGCTTACTGGCGATAAATTGCAAAGACCGCCAAAAGGTTATGATACCGAAAATCCTGCAATTGAATACATTAAAAACAAAGGTTTTTTAGCTTTTTTAAAAATAGAAGATAAAAATTTAACAGAAAAAGAATTGTTAAAACATTGCCTAAGTGCATTTAAAGCCATGAAACCTTTGAATGATTTTTTAAACAGGGCTATTTTAGGTTAAGCTAAATTCCTTCTTTTTTGGCATATCGATTAAATTCATTTAGTTTCGCACCCGTTTTATTGTTATGCAAATACAGTTATTAAAGTCAAAAATACACCGCGTAAAAATTACGCAAACCGAATTACATTACGTTGGCAGCATTTCTATTGATGAAGATTTGATGGATGCCGCAAACATGATTGAGCACGAAAAAGTTCAAGTAGTAAATGTAAACAATGGCGAACGCCTTGAAACATACATTATTAAAGGTGAACGTGGTTCAGGAATGATTTGCTTAAATGGTCCTGCGGCTCGCAAAGCAGCTGTTGGCGATCCGGTAATTATTATTTCTTATTGCATCATGGATTTTGAGGAAGCCAAAAAATACCAACCTATTGCCATTTATACCGACCACAATAATAAATTAAATTAATTGAGTCCTTTTCTTAAAAAAGCAATTCAATACTTAGTCATCATCATTATTGGTGGTGGATTTATGTATTATGTTTTTAAAGACCAAGATTGGACAGAACTTTGGGTTAGAATAAAATCTGCCAATCCATTTTGGTTGTTTGCAGCCATGTTAGTTTCCATTTTTAGTCATTGGTTACGCGCTTACAGAGCCATATTGATGTATGATGCCATGGGTTACACAATAAAAACTTCCAATAGTTTTTATGCTGTAATTATTGGCTACATGATGAATTATTTTATTCCTCGTGCGGGCGAAGTGGCTCGTTGTGCTAGTCTTAGGAAGTCAGATGATTTGCCCATGGAAAAATCGTTGGGAAGTGTGGTAACTGAACGCTTGTTCGACTTAATTATTATGTTCTTGCTTTTAGGATTGGTTTTTTTAATTCAGTTCCAGTTAATTTGGGATTTTATTCAAAAAGCATTAGCCAATAACCAACCACAAGAAAGCACTGGATTACCCATTAAATGGATACTTTTAACAGTTTTTGTTTTATTTATTGTAGTGCTATTTGTGCTTCGCAATAAAATAAAAGCATTGCCAATATTTGATAAAATAAGTGGTATTTTAAAAGGATTCATGGATGGTTTGTTGAGCATCAAAAATGTAAAAAAACCATTTTTATTTTTACTGTTATCAGTGAGCATTTGGGCTTGTTATATTTTAATGATGTATTTCTGCTTTTTTGCATTGCCTAGCACCGAGCATATTAGTTTTACAGCTTGTTTAACTGTTTTTGCCATTGGCACTATTGGCGTTGCATTGCCAGCTCCTGGCGCTGGTGCTGGAACTTATCATTATTTTATTTCTCAAAGTTTATTATTATTTGGTGTAGCCACCGTTGATGGTGTAGCTTATGCAACCATGGTTCACGGTTCTCAAATGATATTTATAATTATTTTAGGTTTAATCAGTAGTTTGATTTTATTTTTGAAAAAGAAATAAGCCTAAATTATGAATTATGAATGTTGAATGTGGCTTGTTTAGCTTAAATAAAAATAAATTTAAAATAGAAATATTCAAATTATGAAAAGAGTTGCAGTTTTAATGAGTGCATTTTTTTTAATACCCCATCTATTTGCACAGCAATCAGAGATTGTTTATAGCAATCCAAAAGATACAAATACAAATTACTACATAGCTTACAAACCATCAATTACACCAACTGGTCTATTATTACTTTTAACCAGTTTTGGCGAAACACCGCAAAATGCAGCCAAAGAAACTACTATCCAAACTGTAGCAGCTAAAAATGGATTAGTAACAGTTTTTGCTTCCTTACAATATGGTACACAAACTTTCTTTATTGATTCCTTATCGCAATTAAACTTAGATGGATTAATTCCAACCATTCAAAAAAAATATAATTTAACCAATAAACCACTTTATTTAGGTGGATTTTCTCTAGGTGGTTCTGGTGTTATAAAATATGCTGAAAGGGCTTATGGTGCTAAAAATTTAATTAAACCAAAAGCAATTTTTGCAATTGATGCACCAATTGATTTTGAAAAAATGTATTATAGTTTGGAGTATGCCACAAAGTACAGCACGGTTAACATTGCAAAAATGGAAGCTGATTATTTTATTAAACGATTACAATACGAATTTCAAAGTACACCTTACATTGATAAAACACCTTTTCATATTATTTCACCTTATTCGTTTTCAGATACCAATCAAACTAACATTCAGACTTTAAAAGACTGCCCAATTCTGCTTATTTCCGAACCAGATATTATGTGGCAAATGGAAGAAAGAAATAGAAGTATGTATGATTTGAACACACTTGATGCTTCGATGCTTATTAATGCACTCAGGTTAATGGATAACAAAAATGCAAAGCTGGTGTTAACTAACAACAAAGGTTATCGCAAATTAACTGGGCGAAAAAACCCACATTCTTGGTCAATTGCAGATGCCGAAGAAACAATTAGTTGGTTAATTAATCAATAAGCAAAGTAATATTCTAAATATTATACTAGTAATTATAAATAAATCATGACTCATATTGAACTTTTAAACAGCAAAATTCATACTTGGGAAACTTTAAAATCTCAAGTGGCCGAATGGCAAAAGCAAGGCAAAAAAATAGTTTTTAGCAATGGTTGTTTCGATTTGGTTCACAAAGGCCATATTGATTATTTAAACCGTGCTGCCGACTTAGGAGATGTGTTGGTGATGGGATTGAATACCGATGCTTCGGTAAGCAAGCTAAAAGGTCCACACCGACCTATTCAAGATGAGCAATCGCGCTTAACAATTATTGCTGCATTGCAATGTGTAAATGCCGTGGTTTTATTTGACGAAGAAACTCCTTATGAATTAATTAAATTGGTTCAGCCAGATGTATTGGTAAAAGGAAGTGATTATAAACCGGAAAATATAGTGGGTTACGACATTGTTATTGCCAAAGGCGGACAAGTAAGAACAATTGATTATTTACCAGGATTTTCGACAAGTGGAATAGAAAAAAGAATAAAAGAGGCTTAGTTTTTTATTTAATAGAGTCGCTTAAACCAGTTCCACCATTTAAAATATTTATTTTATTTTTCAAAAATTGCTCATTGTCTAAAAGCGTTTTTTCAATGGAATCAGTTTTATACATTAATTCTTGCAGGTTTCTTTTGGTGTCAGAATTGCCATAACCAGGAAGTAATTCGCGGAAAGGCGTGGAATAAACGAGTAAAATTATTCCTAATCCAAACAAAACAACAAACGAACTTAACCCCACAAAAACATTCATGGGCGTTAGTTTAAACGAAAATTTCTCTTCAAACGTTTCGTCATTTATAATAACTAAACGCAGTGGTAATTGTAACTTTCGTAAAATCTTTTTTCTTTTTGATTCCAATTTAACTGAATATGCTTAAAATTGCTGACTTTTATTTTCTCCAAAAATATAAAAATAGATTGCTTTTGAAATATAAAAAATATAATAATTTTTCTAAAACTGTAACTATCTTATTGATAGGTATAGTAATCATGTGGTCGTGCAACCCAAATAAAGAAAAATGGTTGAATAAAAAATGGCACAGCCTTGTTGGGCATTACAATATTTACTTTAATGGCGAAATAAAGTTAAACGATGCAATTGCCACTTTAAAGGCTGGTCATGTCAATGATTTTAATAAAATATTGGATGTTTTTCCATACGGAAATGAAGCTTCAGCCAAAGGTGTAGCCAATGTTTTAGACGATGCAATGAAAAAGTTTTCAGGAACTATTCAGTTGCACAAAGTAGGTTCTCATACTGATGAAGCTTGGTTTGCCATTGCAAAAACACATTATTTTAAAAGAGATTACTATGCTAGCCAAGAGGCTATGCAATATATGATAAGCAAATATCCTATTGAATATAAAGACATAAGCACTGCTTGGATTGCCAAATCGTATATGGGATTAGGAAAACCACAAGAAGCAGAAGCTGTAATTGGTTTGCTTTTATCGAGTAAAAACTTGCTTAAAAAAGACATTACTGAAATATATTTAACTGCTGCTTATGTAAATATTAAGTTAGAAAAATACCAATCAGCAATTGAAAATTTAAATAAAGTAATAAATGAAGGCAGCCTAAATAAAGAAGAAAAAATAAGGTACAGATTTATTCTTGGTCAGCTTTATATGCAAGCTAATGATAATAAAAACGCACTTTTAAATTTCAATAAAGTTATAAATTTAGTTCCAAGTTACGATTTTGGATTTAACGCCAATATAAATATTACAAAACTGTATGATGTAAATGATAAAAAATCGGTTAATAAAGTAAGACGTAGCCTGAAAAAAATGGCTAACGATGATAAAAATATTGATTATTTGAGTAAAATATATTTTGAGATTGGTAAATTAGAACAGAGTCAAAAAAATAATGTTGCTGCAATTGCTGCATATAAAAAATCGAACGATAATGCTAAAACAATGCCAGTTCAAAAGCCGAAAACTTGTTATGAATTAGCAAAAATATATTTTGAAATAAAAGATTATAAAAATGCACGAGCTTATTATGATACAACTGCCAATTTATACGACAAAACCGACAAAATTTACAGTACAATTCTTTCCACTAAAAATGTATTAAGTGATTTAATCAATAATTTAGAAGTTTATGAAGCTGAAGATAGTTTACAAGAATTAAGTAAATTAAGCAAAGTAGAATTAACAAAAAAAGTAAATGAATGGATTGCTACAGATAAAAGAAAGAAAGAATTAGCAGACAGAGAAGCCAAAAGAATTAAACAAATAGAAATTAGTTCGGCAGCTAATCAAGCGGGGAAGAGTGCTTCTAATATTGCTCCTCAAGCTTTTGATAACTCGCCTGGTGGTGCCCAATGGTATTTTTATAATTCTAATTTAGTGGCAAGTGGATTGGCTGAATTTTTGAATTCAAAGAAATGGGGAAGTAGAATAAACGAAGATTTTTGGCGATTATCAACTAAAGAAAAAAGCAATAAACAAACTGATAATTCATCAGACAGCGATGAAGGAACTGATAAAACTAATGCTGAAAAAACAAATACAGTTAATAAAGATTTAGATGCTAGTCAAGCAAATTCAGACAGTGTAATTGAAGAAAAAAACGACATGGTTTTAGGTGATAAAATAAAAGATAGTTGGATAAAAAATGTTCCATTTACCAATGCTGCCATGGAAAATTCAAACCTAAGTATGATGGAAGCATTGCATAATTTAGGCAACATATATTACAGTAAAATAAAAAACTACAAAGAATCTATTAATTATTTAAATATTCTTGAAAGCAGATTTCCTAAAAATGAATATGAACCCGAAGCATGGTATTACTTGCATAAAAGCCACGATGAATTAAAAGAAAAGAAAAATGCAAGTAAATATAAAGATGATTTGCTTCGCATTTACCCTGAAAACCCCTATAGTCTTTTGTTATTAGGTAAGCCGTTAAACACTAAATCTACTGACCAAAACAAAGAATTAGTAAAGCTTTACGACAGTACTTTTGAAGCTTATAAAGGGGAAAGATTTGATGAGGTAAAATCATTAAAAAACTTGGCAGATAAAAAATATCCTGGGAATAATTTTAGACCAAAATTTGAATATATCAATGCATTAGCAATTGGAAAAAGCGAAAAAATAGAAAACTTCAAGTTAGCTCTGACCTCGGTAACAAAAGAATTCCCTAAAACTGATGTTGCCGCTCAAGCGCAAGAAATATTAGATATACTAAACAAAACTGAAAAGCGAATAGAAATAGTTGGGAAAGACACTAACATGACTGCATTTGACATGGAGCCAGAAGCACCTCATTATTATATAATGGCTATAAAAAATGACAAAGCAAATTTTACAGATTATGTTGAAAAACTATATACTTATAATGATGCTTTTGCCTCGCTTGATAACCTAAGAGTAAATGCTTTAATGGGAAATGAAGGTTATCAATATATGCTTGTAAGAGAATTTCCTAACATAAAAAAAGCGGAAGATTATTACAAAGGAATTATTTCAAATAATGTAATAAAAAACAAATTGAAAGTAACAGAAGATTATATTGATTTTGTGATTTCTGCCAATAATTACAAAGCAATTATGAAAGACAAACAAATGGAAAAATATTATTTATATTACAAAAAACTATTAGCAAAATCAACACAATGAGTTTCCTTCAAACAATTTTTGATAAAAAATACAATAAGTATATGAAATGGCTATGGATTTCTGCCTTTAGCGGTATTGCCGTTTTTGCATTAATTATTACTTTTTCATGGAACGATTGGGTTCCTAAAACATACAAACTTCCACCTTTAGAAGAATTGGAAAATCCTACTACATTATTAGCAAGTGAAGTATACACTAGCGATGG
>CAIUQQ010000261.1 GCA_903901345.1 uncultured Bacteroidota bacterium
ATCACTGAGCGTAATTTACAAACACTACAAATCCATAAACTTCGAAAACAATTAAAGATACTAAATTATAGCAGAAAAATAGTGTCAGTTAAAAATCAAAGTACACCACTTAAAATGAATAATGATTTACCAGAACTTATTGGAAAATGGCATGATTGTGAAGTAGTAATTACACATTTAAAAAAAATAATTAATAATAAAATAGTGAATACAGAAGAACTTGCAGAACTTAAAAAAGTCAATTCAAAACTTTTGACTAAAAATACTCAATTGTTAAATAAAATAAATAATGAAATAAATAGATTAGCAAAAAATGTAGAATTGTATTAAACATAAAAATTAAACTTGTTGTTAAAACAAAAACCAAAAAATAACTTAATTGCTTTTTACTGTTAATAGAAAGCAGATTATTTTTAAACATATAAATGCAATTGATACAATGACTAGAAAGAGAAAATTATCAACCAAACTTTTAAGTAGTTGGAAAAAACTTGGTCCGGGATTAGTAACGGGCGCCAGTGACGATGATCCATCAGGAATAGCTACCTATTCGCAAGCAGGAGCGGCTTTTGGACTTTCTACATTATGGACAGCCATAGTTGCATTTCCACTGATGGCGGCTATTCAGCAAATGTGTGCAAGAATAGGATTAATAACCTCGCAGGGATTAACAGGAACACTAAAAAAACATTATCCCAAACCTGTTTTATACATTATGCTATTGTTTAGTTTTCCGGCTATAGTAATGAATATTGGTGCAGATATAGCAGGTATGGGAGCAGTTGGAAATTTGTTGTTTCCAACTATCGATAGTAGCTATTTTAGTGTTGTATTTACTATAATACTTCTTGGTCTAATTATATATTTACCATATCAGAAAATAGCATCAGTTTTAAAATACTTATGTATTGTTATGTTGTTTTATTTCATAGTTCCGTTTTTATATAAACAGAATTTTACAGAAATATTAAAAGCTACATTTATTCCAACTATTGTATTTGACAAAAGATTTATAGCCATTTTGGTGGGCATTCTTGGAACTACTATTTCACCTTATCTTTTCTTTTGGCAAGCATCGGTAGAAGTAGAAGAAATGATGGATAAACGAAAACACATAATTGTAAACAAAAAAATTATCCATAAAATAAATCAAGATGTAGATTTTGGAATGACGGTATCGGGTTTTGTAATGTATTTTATAATTCTTACCACTGGCACCGTTTTGTTTAAAGGTGGAGTACATCAAATAGACACTGTAGAACAAGCAGCAATAGCTTTAAAACCGTTAGCCGGAAATTTTGCATATTTACTTTTTGCCATAGGTGTAATTGGAACTGGCCTTATAGCAATTCCCGTTTTGAGTGGTTCGCTTTCGTATATTTTTACCGAAACTTTTGGATGGGAACAAGGGCTTAATAAAAAATTTCATGAGGCAAAAGCTTTCTATATCATCATTACCATTTCGTTACTGCTAGGTTTATCGTTAAATTATGTTGGCATTTCGCCAGTAAAAGCACTTATTTATACTGCTATACTATATGGTTTAACAGCTCCAGTGCTTATTGCTATAATACTTCATATTTCTAATAATAAAAGTATAATGGGGGAAAATGTAAATGGAAAAACTTCCAATTTTCTTGGCTTTACAGCATTAATTATTATGACAGCAGCCGCAGTAGTTTTAATTTATATGCAGGTAATAGGCATGTAAAAAATGAATATAATTTACTAATCAACAAGCCATTCGGAATAAAGTAGGGAAGGACAGGTGTAATAATTTTAGGTGAGGACGCATGCAATGGCGAAAGTAGATACATCGCATCCTGTAAATTATAAAATCAATCTTTTCGATGTGTAAGAACTGATTCCAACAATGTGCTCGAAAACATAAAATATAGTATTGAAATAAATGATTTTAAACCATAAACTATTCTTTCTAAAAAAATAATTTAGTGTTAAACCAAATAATTTTTACATTCGCCACCCTTAAAACAAATATAAATTATGATAAAGAAAATAATTACTAGCGTGCTAGTGCTATTAATGCTTGGCACAAATGTATCGAAAGCCGATGAAGGAATGTGGTTTTTGATGTCTATAAAAAGACTAAATCACCACGATATGGAGAAATTAGGTCTTCATTTAACAGCAGAAGAAATATACTCAGTAAATAATAGTTCAATAAAAGATGCAATTGTTCAATTTAATGGCGGTTGTACTGCAGAATTAATCTCAAAAGATGCATTGGTATTAACCAATCACCATTGCGGTTATGATGCCATTGCAGAATTATCGACTCCAGAAGCTAATTACTTAAAAAACGGCTATTGGGCTGCGTCAAAAGACAAAGAGCTAAAACCTAAAAGTTTATTTGTAAGATTCTTTGTAAGAATGGATGATGTTTCGAAAAGAATTTTAGCGAAAGTAAATGCACAAATGACGGAAGCTGAAAGAGACAAAGCCATTAACGATGAAATAGCTATCATTGAAAAAGAAAATAATGAAGGTGGAAAATACACTGTTTCAGTGCGTTCTTTCTTTCAAGGCAATGAGTTTTATTACTTTGTTTACCAAGATTATAAAGATGTACGTTTTGTAGGAACTCCTCCAGAAAGCATTGGGAAATTTGGTGGCGATACTGATAATTGGGAATGGCCACGACAAACTGGCGATTTTTCTATGTTTAGAATTTATGCTGACGCAAATGGAAATCCTGCTGAATATTCAGTAAATAATATTCCTTTAAAACCTAAAAAATATTTAACAGTAAATACCGGTGGTGTGAAGGAAAATGATTTTGCCATGATTTTAGGTTATCCTGGAAGAACAAACAGATGGATGCCTGCTGGTGGAATTGAGCAAAATGTAAAGTTTGGATACCCAGCTTGGGTTGAAGGTTCAAAAACTGGTATGGACAACATGAAAAAATACATGGTTCAAAGTGATGCATTGAATTTAATATATGCTTCAAAATATGCTGGTGTTGCTAATTATTGGAAAAACCGTCAAGGTATGATTGATGCGTTAACAAAATTTGGCACCGCTAAATCAAAAGCAGAACAAGAAAATAAGTTTAATAGCTGGGCAAATAAAACGGCTAATAAAGCTAAATATGGTACTGTAATTGGTAAAATAAATGCTTATTATAACTTAACAAACGAAAAAGCTAGACACGATAATTACTTACAACAATTAGTAAGAACATCGGCATTTGGAACTATTTCAAGAGGATTTGGTAAGCAATTAATGAATTATGCTGCTGCCGATGCTGCTAGCAAAGGTAAAATGAAAGCTGATTTGGAAAATGATATCAAATCGTTTTTTGCAGACATGCATTTACCTGCTGAAAAAGATATTTTAAAAGCACAATTAGCTTTGTATTCATCAAAATCTGTTGGATATCCTTTAGCACCTGCTGTGATTGCCATTGGTAATAATTATGATAGTTATGTAAATTCAATTTTTACCATGAGTATTTTTACTTCAGAAGAAAGATTGATGGCATTTTTAAATTTCCCTTCAAAAGGTTTGTTAACAAACGATCCAATCTTTTCATTGTCTACCGATTTATTAGCACATTTAATGGCAAAATCAGATACAATCACAAAAGCACAAAACGATTTTTTAGCTTCATACCGTTTGTTAGTAGAAGGTTTAAGAGAATCAAAATTAGCAACTATTCAATATCCTGATGCTAACTCAACACTTCGTTTAACTTATGGAAAAGTTAGAGCTTTACCAGCTGATAAAAGAAATGATGCAAAAGTAAATTACTATACTACCATGGAAAGTATGGTTAAAAAATACAAAGCAGGTGATGCAGAATTTGATTTGCCAGCTCGTTTGTTAGAATTATATAAGCAAAAAGATTTTGGTAAATACTTAGATGCAAAAGGTTACATGCCAGTTTGTTTTTTAACTGATAATGATATTACTGGAGGAAATTCTGGTTCACCTGTTCTTAACGGAAAAGGTCAGTTAATTGGTTTAGCATTTGATGGTAACATTGAGGCAATGGCTGGTGATGTTATTTTTGATAAAAAGTTACAAAGAACCATCAACGTTGACATTCGTTATGTATTATGGATTATTGAAAAATATGCCAATGCAAAACACATTGTTGATGAAATGGATGTAGTAAATAACTAGTATTATTGAATTGCAAAGCATGAAAAAAATACTTTTAATTATTATTGTTTCTGTTGTTTTTGTTGCTTGCAGCAATGACCCAAGAGCCAAGTTACCCAACACAGGAAACTTTGGTGCAACGGTTTTAACTGATTCCTTAAAAACTGTAAGTGACGTAATTTCAATATTGCAAACGCAAACAGAAGCAACTGTAAACGTAACAGGAACAATTGAAAAATACTGTAAAGGTGAAGGTTGTTGGCTTACATTAGAAAACAAAGGTGGTGAAGCTCTTTTTGTAGAAGTGGAGAAAAAAGCTTTTGTGTTACCACGAAACATAGAAGGAAAACTAGTCACTGTTACTGGAAAAGCAATAAAAGAAATGAAAGATGGCAAAGCAGAAATGAAAATTTTAGCCACTGCTATAAAAATTCAATAAGAATAATAATTATAAAAAAGCCTCTAGTTAAACCAACTAGGGGCTTTTTGGTTTTAAATTAAATATGTTTTTTATTTCCTTAATTAGACAATTTAAATCTAAAAGCATAATTTAAATAGAT
>CAIUQQ010000262.1 GCA_903901345.1 uncultured Bacteroidota bacterium
ATCCTTATGAATTTAATGTATTAGTTTTAGATTGTGAAGGTTCATTTTATTACATTTTAAAAGACGAGCCGGACTTTTTAACAGGTATTGAAAAGGTTTTAATTGAAAATGATTTTGACACTGTGGAACAAAAAAATTTTGTATCCGAAAAGTTTATACAAGAGGGATTTTATTGTTGCACTACTCTCAAAGGATCTTGGCCACCAAATCCCTTGAACGATTGTTTTTACGAGGTTTGGTTAAAACAATCTCCGTCAAATTAAATTTAAATAATAACACTCTTCACTACAAAATACAAATTTATTTTGACTAAACCATTCTATTTCTCCGTTCCATACTTTATGACATGTGTGACATGGGTATGGAATAAATTCTAAAATATATTCTAATATCCACATTTATATTATTCAAAATTTAAATTTGGGTTGATTTGATTTAATTTTTCATATAAAATATCCAAAGCTTTTTTTAAAGCATCAAGTGCAGTTAAAGAACCATTAGTTTCCATTGTAAAAACATGAGAATTATTTTCACTAGGAACAAAAGTAGCAATTGATAATGGAGCCCATTTTGCATGGTATTTTCCTTTTCCTAATTTTGCGGTAGCTTTAAATTTAATACATTGTCCAGGATTTAGTTTGGCTATTTGAATTCCATGAGGACAATTTTTATAAACTACGGGTCTTATGCCTGAATTATTATCCGAGTGAATATCCATAGAAGTCAAGTAAACGGGTTGATTGTCGGTGAGTCCCTGTAATTTTGCTTTCTCAGCGTAGTTTACATCGCAAGTTAACTTTACAATACATTTTGGACAGCCATTTGGACAATTACAATCTTTAGTTTCCACAAATTGCTCGTTATTTGAAACTAAAGGTACAAGTCCAAGTCTGTGGGCAAGAAATTCATCCTGTTGAATTGTAGAATTAATTTCAAATGTTACTACGTCTATAGCCATTGTTGGAATTTCGGAAATTAATATTCTACGAATAGCATTTGCGATAGAAATATCACTATTTTTAAGAATAAATTGTAAATAAAAGTCTTTTACTTTTAGGATTTCAACGGACATTTTTTTTTAAATTTTTAAAAAAAAACATGGATATTCACTTTTTCAAGTAAAATTGGCAATTATTGTTTCTAAAGAAGCAACCCGATCCATTAAAGACTGAAACAATTCATCCAATTTCTTTACCGCAGAAACTGTCGTTATAAAGATACTGGTAGGGTCTAGAGTGTGAAAATCTTTGACTTCACAACCATATACAAATACATCATTGTTATACAAATTACTAGACAAGGTGTCACTCGTAACAATTAAACTATAATTATTTTCAATGGTGTAATCCACTATTAAATCTTTTTCTTTGAGTTCCGTCTCTCGAACCACAATTTTAAGTTTATTGGTGGATTGACTTTCGTTTTCTAAATTGTGGGGTTCGGTTAATATAATTTTCCATGATTTGTCATTAATTATTTCTATTAAACCTTTTTTGTATACATTTGGAACTGTATTGCTCAAGGTATTAACTCCGTAATTTAAATGTTCTTTAATGTCTTGAGCTATAAAACCTATCGATTTTTTATTACTGTTGTTATCATTTATGAAATTAAAGGAAACGGGTTTTATTTTCCTGATTTTATTTAAACTGTCGTCCTTATCAAGTTCTGTTATATCCTTTTTGATCCGTTGATCACTATTACCGGAAACAAAACTATTTTCGGAGGTTCCATCCGCGCTGTCTATCCAAATACCTTTTACTGATCGAATAGAATACCTAAATGTATAACTCGAAATAGCAGTTAAAACATCAGTCCTACTAAAATATTTTCCTGCTGTAGCAGTTTGTACACCAGAACCGGTAGCGTCTGCAATATGAAGCGAAGTAGATGGACTAGAAGTTCCTATACCTAATCGCATATTTGCTATATCAAAGTAAAATCTTGTATTATCTGTATTGTCAAAAGTGCCTGCGATATTTGGTGCTTTTCTTAAATAAATACTATCGTCAACGCTAACCCATAGATTTCCATTATATCTATAGATTGCTCCATCATAATTTAATTGACCTGTAGCTCCTCCTATTGTTGCCCCAGCATTGGTAAATACAGCTCCATAGTATGGAAAAATTTTATTGTCGTTAAAAGTAGTTTCGCCATCTTGATTCAGGTTCACTAAATTATTATTACCCCAAAACCCAAATCCTAAAGAATTTGATGATGAGCTCGTATTATAATTGAAATCCAATTGAACTGCTTGATTGGTACTTGCACCTTTTCCCCAATTTAATGATTGTGGAGTTCCACCAGAAGTTATTGCTGAATTATATACTTGAAGACCATTTGTTGATGATGTATTAATTATTGTTTCCCCTGTTTGTGCCACAGTCATTACATTTTCATTAGCATAAAATCCGATTCCAAATTTATTTGAGCTTGCCACTGTATTATAATTAAAGTTTAATACAGTGGCTTGATTTGTAGTAGCAGCTTTTCCAAAAATTAGTTTTTGTGAATTACCAGAAGCTAAATTTGCATTATATTGTCTAAATCCATCGGTTTGACTTGCTAAAGTAGAAGTGATTTGACCTTCTTGTGATATTTGTAATAAATTTGTATTGGACCAAAATCCTAAACCTAAGGTATTCGATGCAGCAGTGGTATTATAATTATATCGTAATGATACAGATTGATTACTAACACCATCTTTGCCAAAAATAATTTCTTGTGAATTTCCACTTACCATGGCAGTGTTTTTTATTTGTAATGGTATAGTGCTAGTTGTTGGTTGTATATAAACGTTATTATCAAAAGTATGAGATGTAGCCGAATAAGTTAAAGTTCCTG
>CAIUQQ010000263.1 GCA_903901345.1 uncultured Bacteroidota bacterium
CATGCAGATATGTGGATTCATGAAAGTTTTACTACTTATTCTGAAGCAGTTTATGTGGAGTTTAAGCAAGGTTATGATAAAGCTGTAAAATATTTAAATAGCCAAAAACATTTTATTAAAAACAGAGAACCAATAATTGCACCTCGCGATGTTTATTTTCATGGAAGAAAAGACAATGACGTTTATTACAAAGGAACTTGGATGCTTCATACCATGCGTAAAATGCTAAACAATGACACTACTTGGTTCAATATGCTTTATGAATTAAATGATGATTTGAAATATAAAACTTTAACCAGTGCAGATGTTGAAAATTATTTGAGCAAAAGAACTCACTATAATTTTGCTCCGTTTTTTAACCAATATTTACGAATAGCTGCATTGCCAGTTTTTGAATATCAATTTATTGAAAAGGAAAATATTTTGGAACTAAAATACAGATTAACTACCAACGTTAGTGGATTAGAAATGCCTATAAAAGTAATGCTGAGTACTGGTAAATATGAGTATATTATTCCTGCTAATCATTGGAAAATAGTGGAATTGCAATACAGCAGCAAAGAAAATTTTAAAGTAGATACCGATAACTTTTTAATAGATGTAAAGGAAATTAAGTAGATTTTTTATGAACTATGGATTTTTTATAATTCAAATTTCAACATTCAACATTTTTCTTATCCTTCAAATATTCCTAAAACATCTAAAATATCGTTCAATTCGTCAAAGTCTTTTACGCCTGTTTTTTCTTCATCGCCACCTGTAATATTTAATGCATAAGGGTGGTAAGTTTCCGTAATTGATTTTATTGTTTTTGAGGAAGTATTTAAACCCCAAATTATTTTATTACTGGCACAAATTTCTTTCAATTGTTCGTTCGATATTGAAATGTTATCATTGCTAGCAAACAAATGAAAAGCATCTACTTTAGTTGAATATGAAGTTATTTGTGCTGTCAAAGATTCTTTGTTTAATAAACTGATATCTATTTTTTTTATAATTGGTTTGTCTATTTCAACTAAATCATTTGGTAATAAATTGTTGTTTATTTCTATAATATCAATGTTTAACATTTCGGTAATAGCCATTATTTCATTGATAGATTGATTGCCAAACTCAGCCACTACAAAGCATCCGCTGGTCCAATCAATAATTTGTTTGGCTTTTACAGGCGGAATATAATTTACATTATTGGTATCGAAACAAAAACCCATGTATTCAATTCCGGCAGCTGCTGCAAAACGTGCATCGCTTAAGTTTGTTATGTTACCTAACTTAATTTTTACAGTTTGGTTGTTCATTTATTTTTATCTTTTTTTATAAATTGGCAAATTGCTACAAGCTTCGCCATACATTAAGCTTTTAACTACTGGCAGTAATTTATTGCTTATTTCTACATAAGCAGAAACCGGCATTTCATTGTGGCTACAACCTTTAATAATTATTCTTTTATCAGTATAATCATTTGCATTTATCTGAGCAATTGCATCGTTATATAAAGTAATTTCAAGTTGTTGTAAATCACCAAAAACAAAACGGTTAGCATATTGCTGAATAGCAGCAGCCAAAAGCATATAAGCCCATGTAGGAACTATGGCATCGGTGCTACAATAAAATGCAATATTCTTTTTTTTGTATTGAGTCCAATCGTGGGTTTTAATGAATTCTCTAAAGTCTTTTTCCTTTAAAATCATTTCCCTAAAGAGCCAATCTTTTATATCAAATAAAACACGTTCACCAGCATTACATAATAGTTCCAAATCAATGGTAATTAAACCGCTATTTGCAATTTTATTTTCAATTAAATTAGTTTCTTGCAATTCCATTTTTTATATATTATCTTACAATCATGGTTCTTGTAATGGTTTTTTGACCCATTACTTGTACCACATTGGTATCACTTTTTATTCCACTTTGAGCGCGTAAATAATAATTTCCTTGTAAGATATATCCAAAATCGGCAGTGCCGCTAATGCTAGAAACTGTATTTATATAAAAATTCCTTTTCAAATCATCGTAAGTTGGATACAAAAAAACTTGCGCACCATTAATTACAGAATTGTTATTAGTACCATCTAAAACTATTACTTTCAAGCGTCCTGAATATTGCGAACTATCCGAAGTAATAATAGTTTGGCTCGGATTAGGATTAGAATCTGTTTTAGTACAAGCTAAAATACTTACTAAAATGAATGAAGCAAAAAATATTTTTTTCATGTAATTTATATTTAATTTATTTCAGAAACTTTAATTGTATTAACTCTAGATCGTTGTGAAATAGGCATACTTGCAGTATTTATTACTAACTGACCAGGTTTTATAAAACCACCTTTTAACAAATTGTCATTCACATCCTGCATGGAATCGTCAGTACTTTCAAACTCGCGGTATAAAAAGCCACGAACACCCCACACTAAGCTTAAGGTATTAACCAAACGCGGATTAGTGGTAAAAATGAATATGCTAGCTTTTGGGCGGAAAGAGGAGATTTTATATGCTGAATAACCCGAAAATGTCATTCCAACTATGGCATCTGCTTTTAAGTGATCACTTACTTTAACAGCTGTAAAACATATTTCATCTGAAAAAAATGTTTCACTTTCTGCATTTGGCTTAACACCTTTAAAGTAAGGTGCATTGGTATTCATTTCAACTTCTAAAATTGTTTTTCTCATGTATCTAATTGCATCCACAGGAAATGCGCCAACGCTTGTTTCTGCACTTAACATTACAGCATCGGCACCATCCATAACTGCATTTGCTATATCGTTTAATTCTGCACGAGTAGGAACGGGGCTTACTATCATGCTTTCCATCATTTGAGTAGCAATTATAACTGGTTTGCTAGCTTCAATACATTTTTTTACAATGCGTTTTTGAATAACTGGAACTTGTTCCATTGGCATTTCTACACCCAAATCGCCACGAGCAACCATAATTCCGTCAGAAACTGCAATAATTCTATCAATATTAATTACCGCTTCTGGCTTTTCAATTTTTGAAATAACGCGTGGTCTCCAATCGTTTAATTCGATAATATTTTTAAGGAAAATTACATCGTTTTCGTTTCTAACAAATGAAAGTCCAACCCATTCTACTTTGTTTTCAATACCAAATTTCAAATCATCCAAATCTTTTTGTGTCATGCTTGGAATACTCATTTTGGTATTTGGTAAATTGAAGCCTTTTTTGTTTGAAAGCCAGCCACCAACAATAACTTTTGCTTTGATTAAGTTCTTTTTATTGGTTTCAATTACTTTCAATTCTAACTTGCCATCATCTAATAAAATACGTTCGCCTGGGTTTACATCTTTAGGTAAATTTTCGAAATTTACATAAACACGATTACTTGTACCAATACATTTTTCAGTTGTAACTTCTATAATTTCGCCATTTATAAGTTCCACTTTTCCATTTTCCATTTCTCCAACTCTTAGTTTGGGTCCTTGTAAATCAAGTAACATACAAACATTAGTTCCAAGTTGTTCGTTTGCTAATTTAATATTATCTATTACTTGTTTATGGTCTTCATATGTACCATGAGAAAAATTTAGACGACATACATCAACTCCCTCTAAAATTATTTCTTTCAATTTTTCTAAACTGCTTGTTGCTGGCCCAATGGTTGCTACTATTTTGGTACGATTAAAAAGTGCTTTGTTCATGATATATTTATCTAAAATGCTATTATAAAATTAAATTTACTTTTTGTTTCAGCCTGTTTTGGTCTATTTTACTAATGAGCTGAATTTCATTAATAGTTTTCATTTTTTTTAAAAATAACTTTTCATCAAAAAAAGTCAAACCTCCTTCTATTAAAATAAAATATTTCATGGCTCTTAGCTTTAGTTCAGTAAAAAGCGAAACATTGTCATCGTAATTAGAGAAGAATGTGTACGTTAAATGGTTTAACTCATCAATATAAACGAATTTATCAAAATAATAATTTTCGTTTTCTAAATCATTATACCATTCAATGCTGTTTTCTTTGGCCAAATCAATTTCTATAACATGATTGATTAACCATGCTAACCGAGAATTATTTTCATTACAAATTAAACCGTAAAAAAAACTTTCTTCCTCATTGTCAATATTTAGCGAAAACTTTTTCAATTAAAATTCGAGCAAATATACTGTTTGTAAATGATGAAATTATTAAATAAATAATTTTTTGGTGCTTAAAAAGACTTTATGCTCTTTTTTACCTTTTTGATGTAAATTTGATTGCTTATTAATCAAATAATAGTTGCTGTTAACCAATTGCTTCGTGCATATTTGGCAATTTTCCCAGCTGTTTTAAATATATTATGTGAGATTTAATAGCACTAAAAAGTGTTTTGTTTTCCAAATGTTGGATACCATATTCCTTTGCTGTTTCCTTTACTATTTTAGCTATTTCTGGATAATGAACATGCGATATTTTTTGAAATAAATGATGTTCCACCTGAAAATTTAATCCACCAATATACCATGACAATAGTTTGTTATTTGGTGCAAAATCTGCTGTTGTATTTAATTGGTGAATAGCCCAATCATTTTCTATAATTCCATCTTTATTTGGCATGGGATGAGTCGTTTTTTCAACAGTATGCGCCAATTGAAATACAGTTGTTAGAATTAATCCTGAAAAAAAATGCATCAATGCAAAAAC
>CAIUQQ010000264.1 GCA_903901345.1 uncultured Bacteroidota bacterium
ACCATCCACAGTTTTGGCATATGTAAATCCAGCTTCTGTTACACATTTATATCTTCCTTGTGTGCGATAATTATGAAATTTTGAAGGTACACCAAACATATTGCAATCGCCAGGACACATAATCACACCTTCACGATCAACCATCGGCGGTTTGACAAAATTAACTTCAGTAGAAGGATGAATGGCAGGTGCACGCCAAGGATTTTCCATGTACATCTTAAATTCTTCTTGACAAAACCCACCAATATCCATCCACATTTCAAACATTGTATTGTAATCTAAAATTTCTTCAATAGGTGTACCTTGACATATAATTCGGAATTCCTGTATCAATGAACCTGCACCACATGCTGAAAAATTAGCATAATCAATATAAGGATTTGAATTTGTAACTTGTAAATCAAATTGAATAAATGATTGCGTTGGATCTAAAAAAGATCCAGGGGTAGAAGTATCAAGAATTATATTTGCTAAATCATTTTCAGTGAATGTTTGTGCATTCGTTGCAATACTAGTCACACGACGAGTATATGCAGGAATGGAAGTTGGTTTTTGTAACCCTAGATTCAATGTTTTTGGAATGGCTTGTGTTTCGGACATTTTTAGAGTAATGCTGCTGCTGCTGCTGCTCCTACTAAATAATTTGCTGCTTTGCTTGTAGCTACGTCAACTGCTTTGGACCCAAGTTTGCCTAAGACTGCTGTAAATTTGTGACCTAGTTTTTTTACTGCTGTAAACGCTTTTTCCCCTAATGATCTTTTTGACATTTTATTTGAAAATGTAACCAAACGAAAAACTGTCTAAACTGTTTATCTTTTTAATATAAATACTTTTGCATATGTGAATCAATCAAACCTTTTCCACGATTAATTTGAACTTTTTTTGCCCCTTTTTTATATCTCTGAAAATAAGATAAAAAAGATACTGGATCTTTTTTCGTGCGATAATCAATTTCACCTGTAGATACAGGACGCCATAAATCACTTAATCCAACAGCTATATTGTAAGTAATTCTTTTTTTAATTCCACGGTTTGCAGCCAAACCACCACCTAAACTGTGCCTAATTGCTGTTACTTTATCTGAACCATATTTTTGTTTTACTTTACCTGCAACACGTTTTGCTTCACGATATCTTGGTGTTAAGTTTTGTATTGGTGTTAGTAATCCTCCTAAACCAATTGCAATATCTGTTGCAATATCTTTTTTATCTTTTGTACCAGGATATAACACATATGCTTCCCCTGTTGTATTATCTTTATATACACGATTTTTATCATTTGATAATGATTCGTCACGTGATAAATTATGTTTTCTTAATATTTGATTTTCATCTTCTGATTTAAATTTTTTATATCCTGCATCAATTAAATCTTTTGTTAATTGTCTTTGTTCTTTACTATCGGTCATTTCACATTCTTCTTCTGAATTAGAGGAAACAATATTTGGGTTTGTTTGACAGTGGTTGTTGGTTTTCTTCTTGTTTTGGTTTGGAATGAGTAGGTTCAGTAGCAGGAATATGAATAGGCTTACGAGGCGGGCTATAATGAGGAAAAATATAATCGTCGTCGTCGTCGTCAAAACCGTTTTTCTTTTTTAATTGTTTTTTCATTGAATATAATAAATCCTTTTTAAGTTTTGTAAACTGTTTTTTTAAACCCTTCCGTTTTGGTTTTTTATATTCTTCTGAACTACTTGAACTAATACTGCTATCCGAAGACGAACTTACTTCTTCTTTTTTTTTATTTTGTTTTTTCGGTTGCAATTGATTTTTTCTGGCTGCAACGCATTTTTCAAACGCAGCTTTACGCTTAGGTGTCCATTCAAATTTACGTTTTTGCTTTTTCGGTTTTTCGACAGTTTCGACAACTACCGTATCTTTTTTTGGCTCACTTTTATTAACGTTATCGTTAGCATTATCCATTTTCGAAAAACTATGGAAAACTTATCGAATAGTAGTTTCGAACAAACAGTTTTAGCGACACCTGAACAATTACAAATTTTACCAGAAAATATTTTATCGGTACTTTCAAATTATCAGCACGGTAAACTACAAAGTGTTACAAAAGAAAGTGTAACGGATTTATTACAAGCTTGGTTTGACGGTACATTAACAAAAGAAAATGTCGTTACGAGTGAATGCAGCTACACCTCCTGTGATATTGATGTTGGATTCGAGAGCTGCACCGGACAAAAGAGACAACGGTTCGACCGTGACATTTAATATACCCAATGGTATAAACTCATTGACAGAAACTCAAACCGCGATATTACAATTACTTGAATTTCAAGCAAGTCATTCAATTTATAATATAGATAAATCAAATAATAAATTAGAAATATTTGTTCAAACTTATGATTCAACTGGGCTTGCTTTATCAACAACAAATACTTCAAAAGTTATTTCTATTTTACCGGGTAATTATGGTGCAACAGAATTAATTACAGCTTTAAATACGGCAATAAATGCTGCTTGCCCGCCTGTTTTAAAAACAAGTGCATCAAGTGATGAAATTACGGAATATTATTATACTTCATTTGGTAATAATGGGTTTTGCGCATCGACATCTGTATCAAATCAACCTATAAGTTTAAATACAAATACTGGTAAAATAAGTTTTAATTTTCCAGTAAGTTTTGCTGAATTATCCGATACGATTTCAAATACTACAAGTGCATATTCCAATGAAGCTTTTAATCAACATATATATGCTGGGTTTTATATTTTAAGTGATAATTATAAAGGTTTATTATTAACACTTGGATTTACAGAACAATTTTTTTCATTGTTACCTACGCAAAATACACGTTATGGTATTGGTGTGCAACTACTACCTACTGTAACTTATGATTCAGATACACAAAAATCAAAAGTTGAATATGCCATAAGTAAAAATTTTCCAAATTTGAATATCAATGAAGATTATTATACAATTGATACTTCTGCAAATATTATTGCACCCGATATTATTGATTTATCTTATCCTCGCTATTTGTATATTTCAATTGAAGGTATTAATACCAACAATCGTGCAAATTTACCTGATTCATCTTTTAAAAATATGTTTTCAAAAGTTCCTATAAATTGTGCATTTGGTGAATTAATAAATTATGAACCTACACAAATGTCTCCCCAAAATGTACCTAATTTACATGTACAATCTTTAACAGTTCGTGTTTTAGATGAATATGGTGATGCAGTTGAATTTAATAATGGATTTTGGAGTTTATCTTTATCTATTCAGTGGGCGATGGATGTAGGTTCGGCAGGTATAAAAGATGTAACGATGGGGCGTACATTACGTTCAGCATATTTAAATAATAATCATGATCCTTTACAAACGTATCCTGAATTCGTACGAAATTTGAAAAGAAGACTATAGAATGTTCTAGAAGCTTTTCGAAAAAGTAAACAATTCATTATTTAATCATAAAACATGTCATTTGATTTTTGTGATTTGATTGATACAAATGAAGATTACAATTATGATAATTTTTTATCT
>CAIUQQ010000265.1 GCA_903901345.1 uncultured Bacteroidota bacterium
ATACTTCAAAAGTTCATTATTTTATATTCGAAAATTCACTTCTTTTAGTTTTATTAGATCCACCATTTGGTGTGTCATTTGGACATTTGCTAACTTCAAATTTAACAACAGAATTAATTGAAATTTGTAAAAATGAAATGCAAAAATTAGGGGTTTTTAAGCTAAAAATATACTGTCCAAACATTTCCATAAATTCCAGTATTCCAAATATAAAATTAGTAGAAGACTTGGACGATTTTGAATATATTTATAATCTTTCAGATATTGCTTTATTGCAAGGCAGCAAATATAAAAAACAACGCAATTCAATAAGCAAAGCCATCAAGGAAAACGAAGGTTTATCAGCCGAAATATTCATTTTAAATAGCATTGATGATTTAGATGAATTGAAGGTATTTTGTGAAGATTGCATGCAAATAAAATCAGATAAAAGCAATTTAAACAATGCCAATTTGCAAAAAGAATGGCTAGCTTTTCAAAAATGTTTAGACATGAACAAATCGTTTAATTTGAAAATATTAAAGTTATATGCCAATCAAAAATTGAGCGGTTTAATGATTTATGAAGAATTGAACAATGAATGGATTGTTGGACATTTTTTTAAAACATTTAATGGATTAGGAATTTATTTGTTAAAAGAATTGGCAACTAAATTATCCGATCAAAACTTTAAATATTTTAACTTTCAAGAAGATAGAGGAGTGGAATCATTGCGGTATTTTAAGCAACAATTAAATCCAGCTTTTTACCTAAAAACATATAGTATTGCATTTAACTAAATGAAACCTTTTATTCACCGAATATTATTATTTTTAACAGGCGCTACCACATTTACTATCATAAATTATAGTTTCGATTTTGTGTTGTATCCATTTGCTTTATACCAATTAGGAGTTATTTATGGTTTTAGCGTTATGGTGGTTTTATCGTTTTTGTTTTGCTGGTTTTACTTTCTAATTTACGATTATTTAAAACGTGATTTTTTAGGAATTGAATTTTCAAAAGAGAAAATGAATGCCATTATAACAAGCAACGATAGGGTAGGATTTAAATTGTTTTTAGTGAAAATACTTAGAAAAAGTCATTTTTTTTTATTCGTATTTTTATCCATTTACTTCAATCCATTTGTGGCTGTAGCCTTTAGGCGCAAAGGAAATTTTGAATACAATGGGTTAACACCACACGATTGGCGCACGTTTATTTTAAGTGTAATAATTAGCAATGGTTTTTGGGCCACTACCGTTTTTGCAGGACTTTCCTTCTTTGAATTTTTATTCAAAATAATGGCTGAATGGTGGAAAATGTTAGGCTAATTTAATTTAACTATTTTCTTTGTTATAGTTTTATTGCCAATGATAATTTTTAAAAAATAATATCCAGGATTTAAGGTTTTCAAATCGCTAAGTGTATAATTAAATTCCTTGGCATTTGTAGTAAAACTTTTATCTAAAATAATTCTTCCCAACAAATCACACACTACCACATTCACCATTTGATTTGCGTTATTGGAATTAATAGTTAAAGTAATGTTTTCACTAAATGGATTAGGGAAAATGGTTACACCAAACATAATTGGTGCATCTACAGAAATTGTTTTTGAATAATGATAATTTCCATCATAGTCTATTTGCTTTAATCTATAATATAATTTATCACTTAAAGGGTCAATATTATTTAAGTTAATTAACTCATCTACAAAATCATATTTTTGAATAACCAAACTATTTCCAAATCCTTTAACAAATCCTGTTTTTTCAAAGTTTTGGTTGTTGGTAGAACGTTCTATATCGAATCCTAAATTGTTTATTTCACTCACTGTTCTCCAATTTAATTGAACTTTATCGCCCAAGTTTTTACCATCTAAATTCATCCATTTTACAGGTAAAGTAGCCGTTAACAAAAAGCCACTTCCAACTATTGAAAATGCTTGTGGCGCATTGTTCTGTAAATTATTTTTATGAGTTACTAAAATAGTGTAAGTTCCACTCGGTAGGTTTGGTAAATAAATTTGTTCTACATTATCTCTAAAATTATTTCCTGTAGTAGCAACCGCACTTGGATTATTTGGATTTAAAATATAAGGCAAATA
This sequence comes from uncultured Bacteroidota bacterium, assembly GCA_903901345.1. Taxonomy (GTDB): domain Bacteria; phylum Bacteroidota; class Bacteroidia; order UKL13-3; family UKL13-3; genus JAAFJM01. The sequence continues at coordinate 2,090 of CAIUQQ010000265.1, forward strand.
AACTTGACTGTTTGAGTTTCTAATGATTTGAATATCCAAATCATTGATTAATTTTGGTGTTGTATCATTATAAGCGGGAGCGCCAACTATTGCTGGTGGGTCGGTCCAACACAAAGTAGTTTTTACGGTATCAATTCCATTTACAGAAATAATAAATTTAAACGTATCGTTGTTTAATAAATTGTATTCTTTGATGATGTTTTTAACAGAATCACTAATGGTTTGAACGGCTTTGGCTGTGTTTAATAATCCCCAACCGCTTTCGTAATTTGGTCCTAAAGTAGTTTTACAATTTGTTGCAGTATGAATAGCCAATCCTTTTAAAGTAGCGGCTTTCATGTATCGGTTTTTTAAGTTATAAAAATGCTGTTGTACCAACAATAATGAGCCTGTTGCTCCAGGCGCAGCCATGGATGTTCCTCCTTGTGAACTATAAGCCGAATCGTGGGTGCTAGTGGGAGTTGAAGTAGAATTTGTACCACAAACAATATCTGGTTTTATTCTTCCGTCATCAGTGGGTCCCCAACTACTAAAACTAATTGTATTTATAGGTGCCGATAAAAATCCGTTTGGTAAAATATCTACTGCTCCAACTGTTAAAATATTTTTGGCAGTTCCATAAGTTACAATGCAATCGTAAGGGCCAACAGTGTCTCTGTTTGCGGTAGATAAAACATAAGCAGAGCCATTCCAAATCCAATGTGGAGTTCCCGTAGGCATCGAATTTCCTCGATCATTTCCTACAGCTTTTACAATTAAATAATTTGGATTTGCCCACGAAATACTGTCAAATTCTTTTGTTCTTGAATCGTAAAATCCAAACTTCCAATCTTTGGTGGCATTTAAAGTGGTATCGCCTAACCAATATTGAAAACCTCCTGAAAATATCCATGCGGCAGCGTTGGCATACGAGTGGTTAGATACTAATAAACCATTGGCGGCTAAAGCCATTTCGGACCTGTCGTTGGTAAAATTCCAAGCTTTTAAATTACTTTGGTAAGCCATCCCTTTGGCACTTGGAACAATTCCAGCAGCCATTAATAAACCCGCTACATTATTTGAATGAGCGGAAAAACTGGTGGAAGAATCCATATTTGTTACCCTTCCCACAAACTCTTGGTGTGTAATTCTAATACCTCCACCATCCCAAATTCCTAATTTATTATAACCATTTGCAGTTAAACTTAAACCCAACACACCACTTGGCCAAACTTGATTGGTATTAACCGTTGCTGCCAATCCAATATTTGAACAGGTAGTTTTAAATTCTGGAAAACCATTATCGCCAAAGCCATCAAATTCTATCATTCTTCCATTTTTATCCACGTTTTTAATGGTTAAAAATGGTGGTGTTAACAATTTTGTTGCTTTCAGTAAATCTTGCTCATACTTTGCTGTCAGTGCATCTGCATATTGATTTACATTTTGCGCAGCAATTATTATTGGTGTAAAAAATAAAAAAGTAAGTATCAATTTCATGCCTTTGGCTTGATAAATTTTCATGGGTTGGTTTGCGTTGCAATTTAGTAATTCTCTTATTTTTAAAAAGTTAAATTTTGGAAAAACAGTCAAACGCTTCATTAGGTTTTGTGTTGCGTGTGTCAGTCGGTTCTTGATAAATGCGTGGTTAGACTTTCCATGCATGGATGGACCTTCAAGGGATTAATTCAAAAATATTTCCATTTGTAGTAAATTTTAAAACACCGTAATTGATTGTTTTAAATATTACACTATCTCCAGAGTGATTATTCCAAACGGAGACAGTATCATAATACTTTCCTAAAATTTTTGTCGACAATACTGGTTGGGTAGGGGCATAGTCAACCACTGCACTACTTGCAACTGTTTCGTTGTTAATGGTAATAGCAAAATAATGATTTAAAGAAGGTGTTCTAAAGTTTATTAAATAAAAATTATTACCAAAGATGCTATCTATAAACTGCATATATTTTTCTTCTAAAGGAATTTTTTCGGGACAATCTGTTTGTGTACTAGTATAATTAAACGTTGTTTGTAATGGTAAATTCTGAAAGATAATTGTGTCAGATTTGTTTCTTAAAAACTTAATCTTTGCAACATTATCATATGGGAATAAAATAGGTATATCTGAGGGGCTCGTTATTCTGATTGCCCCAGTAGTTTCTTTACATTTAGAACAGTCATAAAAAAAATTGAATAACATGAATAGGACCGCAATTATTTTAGTTATACCAGAAGCTTTGTGTTTAATTTTCATTGTTAACTTTCCATTTTTTACTTATTCAAACATGGGCTAAGTTTTCCATATAAACAATAGCAACTTGAAGAAAGCAGGTTGGATATTTTTACAGTGCAAATTTTAAATCTTTACAATTCTCCTGTTTTTTCCACTTCGCAACTTTCCAACCAATCAACCACTCAACCAAAAACCCGTCAACTTTCCACCCAATCTTATCAACATGATTTAAATAAAAACATTAGTCAATCTATTTATTTTATTTTACGTTTGAATGCTGTTTTTACCGACCAATCGGAAAGCAGTAAATTAATATATGAAAATAGGAATTTTTTTTGGTGGAAATAGCCGTGAGCGTGAAGTTTCTTTTGCTGGTGGACGCACAGTTTATGATAATTTAGATAAAACACTTTTTGAGGCAATTCCCATTTTTGTCGATAGTTTTAATAATTTTATTTTGCTCGATTGGCACTTTATTTACAAAGGTTCTATCCGTGATTTTTATCCACCTGTTTCAGCATTAAAAAACCAAAAAACCGATGTGCAAGTATATGCCGAAAACTTAGCATCAGCCCATGAAGACAATGGTAAATCGTTGATAAAAAAATTAGGTAAAACTTTAAAAGCTGAAGACTTAAAAGGTTTAATTGATTTTGCATTTTTAGCGCTTCATGGCGCTAATGGCGAAGATGGAACCATACAAGGTTTGTTGGAATTTATGGACATTCCTTACAGTGGTTCTGGAATTATGCCAAGTTCATTAGGCATGAACAAACGCTTGCAAAAACAATTGATGCAAAGCGCTGGAATGAATGTTCCAAAGTATTTGTCGTTTCAAAAATCGGAGTTACATGATTTAAAAAATATATATATAAATGTAAAGCAACAAGTTGGTTTTCCTTTTGTGGTAAAACCCGCTAATCAGGGCAGTTCTGTTGGAGTTTCGGTTATCAATAACGATAATTTTGAAGACTTTGAAAACGCAGTGATCAAATCGTTTTTTATACAAAATATTACTACAACTGATTGGATTAATTTGGACGAAAAAGCCAAAACTCAATTCATTCAAAAAATTACAGATGTAAAAGAAGGTATTGGTTTGCCTGCCATTGCAACGGTGAATAATAAAAAGGAATTGATTTATAATCCTGACGATTTATGGGCTTTATTTGATGAAGTTTTTGGCGCTTCGACAAGCTTAGCGACCAAAAGTCTATATTCTAAATCCGAAATCCGAAATTCGAAAACAAAAAAAACTGTCATCCTGAGCGAAGTCGAAGGACACAAATCAGAAATCCGTTTAGAAAGCATTTACTCTGAAACAGAATGTTTAATTGAAGGATTTATTGAAGGCAGAGAGTTTAGCTGTATTGTACTTAAAAATGAAGATGGAACTGCGGTGGCATTGCCTCCAACCGAAATTGTAAAAGGCAAAGAAATTTATGATTACCGCAGTAAATATTTACCAGGATTAAGTAGAAAAATTACGCCAATAGATATTGCAGATAAAAAAATTGATGAAATAAGAACGGCTTGTGAAAAGCTGTTTACATTCTTCAATTTCCATGTGTATGCCCGCATTGATGGATTTATCAATCATGATGGTAAATTGTTCTTGAACGATCCAAATACCACGAGCGGAATGATGCCTTCAAGTTTCTTTTTTCATCAAGCTGCCGAAATTGGTTTGAATCCTTCACAGTTTTTAACTTATATCATTCGCACTTCATTGGCCGAAAGGGCCCAATCGCAACAAGTGCATTTTCATCACTTGCAATTATTGGATCATTTAGACAATAAAATTGCTCAAAATAAAAGCAAGAAAAGTGATAAAAAACGAGTAGCAGTTTTCATGGGCGGCTATTCAACCGAGCGACATATTTCGGTAGAAAGTGGAAGAAATATTTATGAAAAATTAGCTTCATCGACCAAGTATCAGCCGTTTCCGGTATTTGTTACGGGAAATGATAACGCACATGAATTGTGGTTGTTACCAGTAAATGTCATGTTGAAAGACAATGCGGACGATATCAAAGAAAAACTTTCGGGTTATAAACGCTTGCCAATTATGGATAAAATTATAGCGGCATGCAAACCAATTATTGAAAAATATGGTGATGTTGAAAAGCAATTATTTGCTCCTCGAAAAATAGATTACAAAGAATTGAAAAAAATGGCAGACTATGTTTTTATTGCATTACACGGTCGCCCGGGAGAAGATGGAACAGTTCAAACTTATTTAAATAAATTAAAAATTCCATACAACGGAAGTGGTGTAGAAAGTAGTAAGATTACCATCAATAAATATGATACCAATGAATTGCTTAAAAAACATAAAATTCTGATTGCAGAACATATGTTAGTTCAACAAAAAGATTGGAAAAAAAGCATTGATGAAGTCATCAAACAAGTGGAGAAAATTGGCTATCCTTTAATAGCAAAACCCGCTGATGACGGCTGTAGTAGTGCTGTTAAGAAAATAAAAATGCGTGATGATTTAATTAATTATGCCGAAGGAGTTTTTAGACCTTTGGAAATAATGGAGTCCGAATTAGCTCAAAAATTAGGTTTAAAACCAAAAGAAGAATTCCCAATGAAACCCTATTTTTTGGTTGAAAAATTTGTAGAAAAAGGAGAAGCAAAACACTTTTTGGAAGTTACTGGAGGTTTGCTTACGCAATATAAAAAAGGGAAATTGACCTATGAAATGTTTGAACCAAGTGAAACATTGGCCGAAGGAGAAATACTTTCACTAGAAGAAAAATTCTTAGCAGGAC
>CAIUQQ010000266.1 GCA_903901345.1 uncultured Bacteroidota bacterium
GGGGAAGCTATTATTACACCAAATGCTAATTTACAACCAGAATACACTTATAATTATGAATTAGGAATAAGCACTATTTATAAAAAAATAAAAATAGAAGCAGTGGGCTATTTTACACAAATTCAAAATGCTATTGTTATAAAATCAAGTACGATAAACGGATTAGATTCTGCTTTTTATAATGGTGTAAATACTAAAGTTTATAGTAATCAGAATGCACAACAAGCATATATATATGGTTATAGCTTACAGTTGGCAGCCGATTTATTTAAATCAATTGCAGTAACTTCATCGTTAAACTATACTTACGGACGAATAGTAGAAAATAAAACAGAAACTCCTTTAGACCATATTCCACCAATGTTTGGCAGAACAACTGTTTCGTATTTTACCAATAAGTTTTCGGCCGAAATAAGTTCACTATATAATGGTTGGAAACAGATAGATAACTTCAATATAGCGGGAGAAGACAATGCCGCTTATGCCACACCAAAAGGTTCTCCGGCTTGGTATACTTTAAATGTTAAAGCACAATATGCTTTAGGCAAAAAAGGTAAAATTAAATTGCAATCAGGAATTGATAATATTACCGATACGCAATACCGTGTTTTTGCATCAGGAATGAGTGCCGCTGGTAGAAATATTTGGGTATGTGTAAGAGTGAAAATTTAGTTTTTGGCTGACTGGTTGATTAGAATAATAAAATGTAAAGTTCAAAATTCTATTTTCTCCTAAACCTCCAACCTAAAGCAAATTCCATAAAATCGGAACTTAGTGTATTGTATTTATTATTGCTACCTTTAAAATAACAACCAACAAATATATTTTTATAAGGAAAATAAGTTAAACCAAAACGCACATAAACAGGACGTTTTATTTTATCAAAATCATAAATATAGTAATAAAATTCAAGTGGAATTGATAATTTACCAATATTTAATTCATTGCAAATACCGATTGCTGCAAGCCATTTATCACTTTCATTAATTTGGCTTGGAATTAAATCCGGTTCATCAGTTAAAGCATTTGTAGCATCATAAAACAAATCGGCACCAATACCAATATTATAAATTTTATTTATCGGTTTCATGATGGCTTGGTGAAAAGTAAAAACAGGAAACTGTCTTCGGTAAGAAAAAGTTCCTTGCTCCCTGTATCCTCCAGCCAAATAAGTGGTATAAAACAATTTTTTGTTAGCAGTAGAAATTTCGCATGGTTTCATTTTACTATATGGAGTTTCATTAAAAAAATAACTTATACCACCTTTTAAATAGTAAATATTAAGGCCTCCATTTGGCATTAGAAAACTCCCGTTGGAGGTATGAAAAAATCCTGTTTCTAAATTTAAATCTAGGTGATTATTAATTTTTCTATTATAAATAGCAGCAAATTCAACTGCAAAATTAAAAGGTGCGCTAATTGCTCTATTGTCAAAATTTGTTAAATAATTAAACCCTTTGGTAACATATGCACCACCCAAACCTAACTTACCACCAAACTCTGAATTTTTATGCTTTAATAACCTAAATTGCATAAATGGAAGTATAGAATAACTGATGCCAAATGTATCGGGTTTATTCATAAAAATAGTTCTAAAACTAATTCCAACTCTAGGAATTCCATATGTTTTATGCCAATTTTTATTACCGTTTACCTGTTTTATAAAATCTAATTGAAAACCAGTAATAATACCATCCATGCTTTCTCCAGTTGTATGAATTTTATTTGGTGCTTGATTATAACCATTTATAAAACTTAAGCCTATAGCCGTATTATTGCTTTTTATTAATTGCCCTTGGCAATAAAATATAGCACAAGTACAATGGAATAAAAGTAATATTATTTTTTTCATTAAATGCTGAATACTGTTGCAATATAATAGCTTATTTATAAAAAATAAAAAACATAGTATTTCCTGTTTTGTTAAACTAAGATA
>CAIUQQ010000267.1 GCA_903901345.1 uncultured Bacteroidota bacterium
AAATAAAACCATTTATAAAAATAAGAAAATGACAAAACATATAAAACCCGAAAAGTATATTAAAGATAGAGGACAAAGTTTAGTAGTAAAAGTTTGCTACTTAAATGCTGATTGGCAAGAAATTGGCAAAGCCACAATATTAATAGTAAAACACATTCCAAAAACGAATTATATAATAGGAAGTTATCAAATTGATTTACATTGTTTGGGTGTAAAACAAACAGCTTGGGGTTATGGTGTAACAGAAAAAAAATTAGGAGAAATATATAGCCGTTTGGGCGCAGGAAAACCTTTAGCAGAAGCCGAATACAGTTTGTGTAGCCAAATTATTAGAGAAGCAAATGAGTTTGGCATAAAGAATGGTCTGACACCACTTACAAATTTTGAAACTAGTCAATATTTAATTGAAGATGTTTCAGAAAATCCAATACAAATTATCTTTGGAAAAGAAGGTAAACCACATTACAAAAAAGATGAATTTAGCAATAACGATTTAATTATTAGCCAACTTACTGCTGCTATAGGAGCAGATGGTTTTACAGTTGAAGAAATGTAATTGCTAAATATTAATTGATAAAAAAGCCAAACTTGAATTCAAATTTGGCTTTTTTTATGGTTTAAAATGAAGCTAAATTAATGCACCATTTTTAATTTCTTCTACTATTCCTGGATCTAATAAAGTAGAAGTATCACCAAGATTTGCTGTTTCTCCTTCTGCAATTTTTCTTAAAATTCTTCTCATAATTTTACCACTTCTTGTTTTGGGTAAACCAGTTACAAATTGAATTTTATCTGGTTTTGCAATGGCACCAATAATTCGTGATACTGTTTGAATAATATCTTGCTTAGAAAGGTTTTCGTTTTCATGTCGTCCTTCAAAAATCACATAAGCATATATTCCTTGTCCTTTTATATCGTGAGGATAGCCAACTACTGCACTTTCTACCACTCCACTGTGCATATTAATAGCATTTTCAATTTCAGCAGTTCCAATTCTATGTCCACTTACGTTTAAAACATCATCTACACGGCCGGTAATTCTGTAGTTTCCATCTTCATCTCGTAGGCATCCATCGCCCGTAAAATACATGTTTTCATAAGTGCTAAAATAAGTAGTTCTGCACCTTTCATGGTCGCCATAAGTAGTGCGAATAATTCCTGGCCAAGGCTGCTTAATACATAAGTTTCCACTAACTGAATTCCCTAAAATTTCCTCTCCATTTTCATCTACTAAGCAAGGCAAAACTCCTGGCATAGGCAAAGTAGCGTGAGCAGGTTTTTGAGGTGTAACACCTGCCAAACTTGTAATCATAATTCCACCAGTTTCAGTTTGCCACCAAGTATCAACTATTGGGCATTTTTCTTTCCCAATATTTTTATAATACCATTGCCATGCTTCTTCATTTATTGGTTCACCAACTGAACCTAAAACTTTCAATGAACTTAAGTCTTTATCTTTTACAAAATCTAATCCAAAAGCCATTAAACTTCTAATGGCAGTAGGAGCAGTATATAGAATATCCACTTTATGTTTTTCTACAATATTCCAAAAACGTCCAGCATCGGGCCAAGTAGGAATTCCCTCAAACATTAAACTAGTTGCGCCAGCACTTAAAGGGCCATATAAAATATAACTATGTCCTGTAATCCAACCAATATCTGCTGTACAAAAATGAATTTGTTTTGGTTGATATTGGAATGTATTTATAAAAGTATAGTTTGTCCAAACCATATATCCTGCAATGCTGTGAACCACACCCTTTGGTTTGCCAGTAGAACCCGAAGTATATAAAATAAATAAGGGATCTTCAGCATCCATTTCTTCAGCTGGAAAAGTCACTTTACCATTTTTTTCTATTTGGTGTTCAGCATGTTCCATTTCATCCTCCCACCATACATCTCGGCCTTTTAGCATACTTACAGGAGTTCGAGTTCGGGTATAAACAATTACTTTTTTTACCGTTCTGTTTCCAATTAATGAATCGTCAATTATACTTTTTAAAGGAATGTCTTTGTTGCCTCTAAAAGCCCCATCGCAGGTAATAATAAATTCTGCTTGGGCATCTAATAATCTATCTGCAATGCTTTGAGCAGAAAATCCACCAAAAATAACGGAATGAATAGCACCAATTCTAGCACAACCCAAAACGGCATAAGAAAGTTCTGGAATCATGCCCATATAAATACAAACTCTGTCACCTTTTTTTACGCCTAAATTTTTAAGCATTTGCGCTACTTGACATACTCGTTTGTGTAAGCGATTATAAGTTACAATCCTTGTTTTTTCTTCAGGGTCGTTTGGTTCCCAAATTATTGCTGCTTGTTCTCCAATTGTATCTAAATGTCTGTCGATACAGTTTTCCGTAATGTTTAATTTACCTCCTTCAAACCATTTTATATTTGGCTCGTTAAAATTCCAATTTGAAACCTTATCCCACTTTTTTTTCCAAGTAAAATTCTCAGCTATTTCACCCCAAAATTCTTCAGGTTTTTCAATACTTTTTTGATAAGCCTCTTTGTACTCATCTAAGTTTTTTATTTGATACGGATAATCCATTTTTTTACTTATTTAATTAGTACGAATATAAAGTCGATAACAACATATTTTTAAATATATTGCTAAATATGTATAGTTATGATAAAGATTTGGTTATGATAAAACATTTTAACAATAAAAAAGGCAACTTGTAATTAAGTTGCCTTTTTTATTGTTTATTTTTAGTGATGATGGCCTTCAGGCCCATGAACATGTCCATGGGTAACTTCTTCATCTGTAGCCTCTCTAATTTCGATTACTTCAATGTCAAAGTTCAACTCTACTCCAGCTAAAGGATGGTTCCCATCTACGGTTACAGTTTCTGCATCTATTGCTTTTATGGTAACTAAAAAACGTTGTTCGTCAGTTCCAGCTTCAAACTGCATTCCTACATTTATTTCTTGTCCCGCAAAAGCACTTACAGGAACTTGTTGCACCATTTCATTTTGATAATTTCCATAACCTTTTTCAGGGCTAACTTTCAATTGAAATTTATTTCCAACTTCTTTGCCGTCCAAACCTTCTTCCATTCCTGGAATTAAGTGACCTAAGCCATGTATAAAATTTAACGGACATCTTCCATTGCTAGAATCTAAAACTGTTCCTTCATTATTGGTCAATGTATAATGAATAGCTACTACTTTGTTCAAACTTACTTTCATAATAATTTATTTTAAGGGTGTTTTCCCTTTTGTTTATTTTTTTAAAAGGAGCAAATATGAACTTTTAAAAACACTTTTCAAGTAATAAACATTTGAAAAATGGTTGATTTTTGATTCGAAGACGCCTATAATTCTATCTAGTTTAACAAGTATAAAAATTCGCCTTTCAAATTTTTATAAAATATTCTTAGTCTAAGAATTAATTATTTCACCTAAAATTTGAATTAAAACACGATGTACTTCTTTCTTTAAAAATCTAGATTTGCTAATTAAAACTACTAAAAACGGAGTGTTAGGAATTTATAAACCCTTTTAAAATTAATAAAAAGAGTATTAGACTTATAAAATTATGAATAAAATTATTTCCATATAAATATTTACATTAGGAAGTTATAAAAAAAAAACAGTAGTTTTACATCTTAATAAAATTATTTATTTATGAAAAATATTCTTACATTATTAATGCTATTTGTAGTTACAATAATACTACATGCACAACCAAAACCAGCTGTAAAGCCAGGTACTCCAGTAGTTCCGGGTGTTCCTAGCAAGCCAAAGGTAAGTCCATATGTACTTAAAAAGGATTACGATGAAATGTTGTTAAATCTTGATGCTAAAGTAAAATCTGCTACAAGTGCAAACGCAGGTTTAAAAAACTTAATTGGCAGAAAAGATAGAGAGATTGCTTCTCTTGGCGAAAAAATGAATCAGGTTGAAGAAATTTTAAATTCTACAGCTTTTAAAGTTTCAAACACTGAAGATTCATTGGATAAAACACGTTTCTCAATTGAAGAATTTAGGAAAAGTACAGAAGAAAAATTTGCAGAAATTGATGCTACTAATGAAGCGGCTAAAAGCAAAATGCTTATGTTGTTCGGCATTGGTGTATTTATAGCAGTTGGTTTATTTGTATTTTTATTAATGCAATTAGGGAAATTAAAAAAATCAATGTTAAGTCATAATATAAATGCAGAAATTAAACTTCATGAAACTATTGCTGAACTAGTTGAAAATCAAAAAACGGAACTTGATAGTGTAAAAAGCAATTTAGAAAGAGACAACAGAATATTAAATCAAAGCTTATCAAAAGCAATTGCTGATGAAGGAATAAGAGTAAACTTTGAAATTGAAAAAATAACTGCTGAACTAAAAAAATAAATGGAATAAATTATTCATAAAAAAGGCTGTTGAATTTTAATTCAACAGCCTTTTTTATGTTATTAAAAGTGCTAATATTTTTGTAAAAGTGCAAATAAAATTATTATTACCCAAAATACAATAATTGGAATAAAAAACACCTTATACAACATATTTAATAGGAGTAATAATTTAATATATTTTCGCAAAGTTGGGTCTAAATTTGGTGATTCCTTTAAAATCAACTTCGTTTTTTTTACATCTATTCCTCTTGATCTGTAACTTATTTTAGGTAATTTAAAATTGAACTTATAACCTATATGTATAGTTAAAATTATATCTAAAATTGCAATGCATAATAATAACCAAAAAATGAGTATATATTTTTGAAAAATAAATTCAAGCATTAAAACTGTTTACTAATAAAATATATCAAAGCTACTATAAATAAGATAATTACTATCCGAATAAAGCTTTTTATTAATAAACTAATATAAGCCAACACAGCAAAAGCAAAGGCTGCAATTCCTATATAAAGCATTGATTTATCGTATGGAAAACCGGTTTCCAAAATCCATTTACCAAAAGGAAAACTTGGTTTTAAATGCTGTATTTTTACATGAAAATATTCTAAAAAAGCCATGCCACTTATTATAGGTGCAGCTATCATTAGCAATATTGAAAATGCTTTTGTTGTCAGTGATTTCATCATTTTTTAAGCAATAGCTGATTCTACTTTAGCTATTAATTCATCTGCTTGTGCATGGTTTTTTGCCAATAAATTTTTTGCTTCAGCAATTAAATTTTCAGCAAAATTTCTATCCTTTAAATCCTTCGCATTTACTAATACATTAAAGTAAGCGCCTCGCACCGCAGTTTTTACACAAAGCACGCCAACACCAGCATCTGTCACAGAATTCTGATTGCCTTTTTCTATCATTGCTGCCAATAAATCTAATGTTTCAAAAGCAGTTTGCATTACTTTTAAAGGCACTTCGCAAGCATATTTTGTAGCATTTTCAATGGCTAAAGTTCTGGCAATTTTCTCTTCTTCTGTTGCCTTTGGCAATCCAAAACCAAGCATAATTTGGTTAAAAGCATGGGTATCTTCATCTACTGCTTTCAGCAATTTATCTTTAATCATTTGACCTTTATCGGCCCATTCGCTAAAGTATTGAACTTGTTCTTCCCAGCCACGTTTGCCAGCCGAAAGATTAGCAACCATTGTTCCTAATGATGCACCTAAACTACCCACGTAAGCACTGATAGAACCACCTCCAGGAGCTGGACTTTCACTAGCAGTTTCATTGGCAAAACCACGTAAATTCATGCCAATCAATTTTTCATTATTGGCATTTTTTAGTTTGTATTCTATAATTTTATTATTTGCATCAAATGGCGCTAATTCATCTAATCCTAATGATTTAATGGCTATTTGAATTAATTCTTCTTCACTAACTCCAACCGAGCGTTTTTGTTTAATTAGATAATGTCTTCCAGCCGAAAGCATGGCTTCCAAAGGAATTAATCCTACCAACTCTGAACCTGTTACACGCATGCCACGTTTTTCAGCACTTTTACATACTTCATCAAACGCTTGATGTACCGAAGTAATTTTATAATTGGTTAAATTGATACTGATTTGTGCAATATTGTATTCTTCTATAAACCATCCAATGGCTTTACAAGCTTTTAAGGTTCCGGGAATGCGCACTTCATTGCCATCGGCATCTTTCACAATTTTACCTGTAATGGGGTTTCCTTCACGCAAAACCCTGCCAGCTTCTCTAATATCAAAGGCAACAGAATTTGCCAATCGCACCGATTTAGTGTTTAGGTTTACATTATAAGCAATCAAAAAATCGCGCGCACCAATTACAGTTCCGCCAGCTTTTTCATTGAATTCTGTTGGTCCAAAATCGGGTGCCCATTCAGGTTGTTTTATTTTTTTGAAAAAGCCTTCGTATTCGCCTGCTCTAATTACCGAAAGATTATTACGTTCTTTATTAGGCTGTGCATTTTCGTATAAATAAACAGGAATATTTAAATTTTCACCCACCCTTTTCCCTAACATTTTAGCAAATGCTACTGTTTCTTCCATGGTAATTCCGCTAACGGGTATAAGCGGACAAACATCGGTAGCGCCCATTCTTGGATGTTCGCCTTTATGCTTGCTCATGTCAATAATTTCGGAAGCTTTTTTTATGGCTAAATAGGCTGCTTCCACCACAGCATTTGGTTCACCAACAAAAGTTACAACAGTTCTATTTGTAGCTTTTCCTGGATCTACATCCAATAATTTTACTCCATCTACACTTTCTATTACATCAGTAATTTGTTTAATAATTTGCATATCGTGTCCTTCACTAAAATTTGGAACACATTCTATAATTTGAGTCATGAGTTGTTGATTGTTTTATAAAATTATATTAAATAAAATAGGCTGCGAATCTAATAAAATTTTACTTTTTTGGAACTAAATAAAACTTGAAGATTATTGCTTTTTGTGCCATTCTATAATAAACCTTTTTTTATTTAAACATAAAACTAATTGCTTTTGCATTTGAAATCTTTAAAATTATTGCAAAAAAAAAGCTGCCTTTTTGAGCAACTTCAATTATTTTTATTTTAAAATGTGTTTAGTTTATTTATTATACAAATGATCAAATATGCAGCTAAAAATTGTTTGTTTTTGAAAGCATTCAATTTATTAGCTTAAAGATTTTCTGCTTTTTTAAAAACACATTTGTTTTCATCAAAAGTTAAGTATTTTGTATAGCTATATTGTGTAGTTATTATCTTAATCCTCCGGTAACATTATTTTTAGCAGCGTAAAAATAAGTGTCAAAAGGTGTGTCAACACCACGAAAAAAATCGATATGATAAATGCATTTTATTTCAAATAAAACGGCTAAAATCATGACGGCTAAAATTACAAAATATAAGAATTTCATTAAAAAAACTGTTTCTGTAAAAAAAGTATTTATGTTTAATGCAATACGAGTCATAAATGGAACTTGTTCGTTTTTGAATGCACCGTTATATTCTTCTATTGTTAAAATGTGTGCTTCATTGTTTGTTAAAGTTTTCATGATCTTCGTTGTTTAGAATGTTAATTTGTTTAGTCATCTAATTCCTATACAAATATACGAAATAATTATACGAATGGAGGTAAAAACAGTTTAAACAGTTTATGAAATTACAATTAACACAAATACAACAGTTTAAAATTTAAATAATGACTAGGAATACCCATTTAACACTTTAAAACACCCATTTAAATAACTAAATCGCAACATTTTATCTTAAAAATAATCTTAAAAATTCATATAAATAGTTAAACTGCTATTTAAATAAAAAAACAAAAAAAATCACCCATTTTATTGGGTGATTTTTGGTATTCGAATAAAAGATTAAAGTATTTTACTATTTGGCTATTATCATAGTTTTCATTAACTGCGAAGAACCTTGCTGTATTTGATAATAATAGGTTCCATTTTGCAAACTTTCAGCTTGCATTATTACTTCGTGAGTGCCTTTAGAAAAATTATCTTCGGCAATAGTTAAAACCTCACGTCCTATAGTATCAAATAACCTTATTTTTACATAACCACCACTGCAGGTAAATCGAATGGTGGTTTGGCTTATAACTGGATTTGGGAAGTTTTCTAAAATACCAATTTTTGCATTTTCAATTTCTAATGTATTGCTACTTCCATCCGCAATAATATTTAACAAAGGGAAAGATTTATTTAAAAGCAATGGACTTAATTCAGCATCGCTAACTTTAAACCAATATTTTAAAATACTGGCATATATAGAACGAAAATCTATTTGCATAGGAACATTATCATTTGCTGTTACTGAAGCAGGAATTATTGGATTGAAACCGGTAATTCCTGGTTTTACTTTTTTTCCAAATATAAATAATGGAGCTGCCGCACCATGGTCGGTTCCTAGGCTTGAATTTGATTTAATTCTTCGTCCAAATTCCGAAAATGTCATGCCTAAAACGCGGTCTTCAACGGCTAATTTTTTCAAATCATCTTGAAATGCATTCACCGCTTGGGATATTTTTTGCATCAAATTAGCGTGTGAACCAGTTTCTGTTAATGTTGCATCTGTTTGCGCTGAATGGGTATCAAAACCTCCTAAGTTTACCATATAAACTTGAGTTTTTAAACCACCAGCTATTAATCGAGCTACAATTTTTAATTGATCAGCCAAACTATTTAACCCAGCAGTTGGATATAAAGTTGAAATGTTTACTGCTTTGTCGGCTGCAGCTTTAATGGTTCCGCTGTATTGTTGTGTTTGCTGAGCCACTAATCTTACATAAGTTAATTCATGTCCAGCTGGTGTGCTTGCTGCAGTATCAACAGTTCCTGTAATAAATTGATAAAACGAAGTAGGATCGGTAATTGACATTCCTAAACTTACATTTTTACCTTGTAAAATAGGTGAAATAGATGCACCAATTTGAATGGATGGCGGATCGGGAAAATCTACATTGGGATAATTAGCAGGGAAATTAGCAAATTTTGTATCCAAATATCGGCCTAACCAACCTGTTTCTTCTACCACATCACTTTCGCTTCCAGTGTTCCAAATATCTGTTGCTCTAAAATGTGAAAAATTAGGATTTGGATAACCAACACTTTGAACAATATTAACCATTCCGTTGTCATACAATCCTCTTACTTCGCTTAAGCTTGGGTGCAATCCTGTAACAGTATTTCCGGTTAAAGCCAATACTTTGTTTTGTTGAATTAATATATTTTGACGCGCTAAAACCAATTTGCTATATTGATCAATAGGAATGACAGTATTTAAACCATCGTTTCCACCATTTAGTTGAATAAGCACCAAAACACGGTCTTCCACACCCGATTTACCTAAAAAATTTATAATTGGATTATCGGCTAATGCCTGAACTGGAAAGCCATTTATTAATATTGGCAAAGCACTTGCAGTAATTGCTTTTTGTATAAAATCTCTTCTTTTCATAGTTTAACTATTTACTTGAATATAAATAAAAAATTAAGTTAATTGAAATTCGGCTAGGCCAAATAAATATTTAAACATTCCTTGTAATCGAGAATAAACAGCTTGCTTTTTAACGGTATCGGTAGGAGCTGCTTTGTATTGATTCCAAGCATCGCTCCAATAATAATCAGAAGCTTGGCCTGAAAGTAAAAAAGCGGTTTTTATTTGTGCTTTACTAACAGCCGATAAGTCTATTGCATAAAGCAAACTGATAGCTTGACTTACCAATAAATTAGGATCTTCGGGAGTTGTAAATTGATTTACAAAAGCTATAGGATCTAAAATAAGTTTAAAACTTTGGCGATTAAAACCTGTATAAACCATGGCATCGCAAAACTGGTTACGTTTGGGTAATGAATCGGAATTTATCCAAAGCTCATAATATTGTGGCGATTGATAATAAGCGGGCCAACCTGCTACATTTGGTGCATCGCCAATGTCTTGTCCTATTAATGCACAGGCTTGTTGAACATAAACCCAATGTGTGTACTGTTGCAAAACAATAGCCGAAGTAGGAAATTGTAAATTAAATGTGCGAGCTAAACCTATTAAATGATCGGTTGGTGGTTTTATTAAACAACCCACATTTAATGAATCGTAAAAATGTTCGCTTTTAAGTAATGTTTCTATGAGTGTTTTTATGTTGTAATTACTGTTTCTAAAAATAGTGGCTAAGGGTAAAATAACATTGGTTTCAATAGATGAATCAATATTATAATAAACAAAAAATCGATAAACTTTTCTGCAAATATAATTTGCCACTTCATTTTGAGCAAAAATCATATTCATCAAATCATCTACTTCCGAAGCTCCATTTGTACCCGTTTTACCGGTAATAACTGTGTTGTTATAAAACGATGAAAACTGTTTATTAGTAGTATCGTGTTTTGTGCTATCAAAGTAAGAAACATTGGTTGTTCTATTTGTTCTCCAACCTGTCATTACTCTTGCCGCAGCTTTTACATCATCTTCGGAGTAGTGATTTGTTAAATCTTTTCCCACAGTAAAAAGCTCTTGTAGTTCTCTTCCAAAATTTTCGTCAGGGGCAGTATTGGTGTTTTTTTCTCCGTTTAAATATACCAACATGCCACAATCGGTGGCTAATAATCGGGTTAAAGTTTTATAGTTGCCAAGGCAATTTTGGCGCAGCACTTTATGGTGGTCATAACAGAAACGAGCCGATTGTATTACATTGGTTTCAGTAGCAAAAAGATTATGCCAAAACAAAATCATTTTTTCATTGATAGTTCTGTCTTGATTAATCATTAAACTGGTCCACCAAGCTTTAAATGATTGCCTGCGTGCACCATTTAAATTAGGATTTTCGGCTGCATTTACCCATGTTTGACCTAGAGGAACATCCGCATCTGGCTGGCTTCCATTGTAATGATTCAATGGTGGTGTTGGATAAACAGTTGAAATATTTAAAAGTGAATCAACAGCTTGAACCATTGTTTTACTTTTAAAAAAATCAATATCGGCTTTGGTAACCCCAAATAAAGTTCTGCGGCACAAATGTTTTATTTGTTCCTCGCCCCAAGTTCCAGTGTATTCACTTATACCAGTGCTCGTTTTTCGCAAATCATTTGGTAATTCTTTGTTTGCAGGATCTTTGAATGGATAAACAGGTAATTGCTTATCATCAAGTGCGTCTAACGCTACATTTCGAAAAAATTGTTTGCGGTTAATTTGTGCCATCAACTAAATTGTTTTTAAAAAAAAGAGTTGTCAAAAATTTGATATTTTTTAACAACGCTATGCTCCGATTGAATAAAAATGAAATGGTTTAATAATTTTTATTCCACTACTATCTTTTCGTGAAATTGATTGTTTTCATTTTCAATTTGTAATAGGTAAATGCCTTTAGCAATTCCATCTAATTGAATATTTTGTTGGTTAAAACCAGCATTTAAGTTTACTAATTGCATAGCAACCAAAGCACCTTGAATATTATATACTTTAACAGTACAATTGGTAGAATTTTTATTCCAAACTGATAAATTAAATTGGTTATTTACGATTGGATTAGGGAAAACTTGGTAATTAAAGTTTTCGTTTTGATTGGCATTTTTAACAGAAACTGGACTGTTTACCGTTACTGAATAAGCGGTCAATGTATCGTAAACTGTTTGTGAGCCTAAAATACCAACTGAAACTTTAATTTTTAAAATTATCTCTAAAGGATAAACACCTTTTTGAGTTGGAGTTCCTTTTATATCAGCACAGCCATTTCCACCACCAGGAATGGTACAATTTGCAGTATTACACTGAAAATTCATACCATTTGGAATACCATTCACTTGTACAATGGTAAATGAATCAACATTGGCCTTTGTAGTTCCTAATATTGGAACTGTAACCATGGTATCTTTGGTTACATGAAACTGTAATACTTGCGCATATATTTGTCCAACACGTGCAGCGGGTAAAGTAGCAGGATAAACTCCTGTGGTTACTATTGAAAGGTCGGGAGTACATTGTGCATTTGCAAACGAATTGATAAGAAATATGCCAATAAAAGCAGCAATAATTTTGTAGAATTTTTGTTTCATAATTTTTGAATATTTAGTTAGTTTAAAATCCAAATATATTAATTTATATATATGATTTACAAAAGGATAAGAATTTTATTATAAAACAATCAATTTTTAACAAAAAAGCATTGAAAAAATCCGGTTAAATTAATTGACAAATTCCAATTAAGAATTGCTTTATTTGTAAATATGCAATCTATATTATTTGTTTGTTTAGGAAATATTTGTCGTTCACCATTGGCCGAAGCACTTTTTGTGAAACAGGTAAATGAGCAAAATTTATCGGAAAAATTCAGTGCTGATTCTGCCGGAACTGCTGCTTATCATTTGGGAGAACTTGCCGACAAAAGAACGCGAGCAATGGCTTTAAAGTTGAGTAATTTGAACATTACTCACAAAGCCAGGCAGTTTAAAGCCAACGATTTTTTAGCGTTTGATTTTATAGTTGCAATGGATAAAACCAACTTCCAAAACATCATGAAATTAAAGCCAGAAAATGCCAAGTCAAAAGTACTTTTAATGAGGCATTACGACAGCATGATTCAAAACGAAGATGCCATTCCTGACCCTTATTATGGCAACGAGAACGACTTTGAAAAAGTGCATCATTTGCTGAATGATTGTACTAAAAATTTTCTGAAGGAATTGGTAGGGTAAGAAAATTTTCTGATTCTATTTCGAAATAAACAATTTACAAGTGTTTACTTTACCAGTATTATCTTTTACAAGTACTGTATAAAAGCCATTAACTAAATTTTCAATATTTATAGTACTGGTACCTATTATATTTTGGGTAAGTATGGTTTTACTGAGCATATCTATTATTTCTACTTTGTAGGTTTTACCCTCTTCGCATATTTCTATATTAAGTATATCTTTAGCGGGGTTAGGGTATATTTTTAATGGTAAGGTGGGTTTGGGTTCTATTATATTTACCCTTCCATCTTGGTCTGTTTTGGCTACTAAAAGCTTGGCATAAATATCTGTTTCTTTGCCAGCTGCAGCTACACCATAAACCGATTTGTTTCCATTAGGAACCCAGAACCAAAAAAATGTTGGACCATCGCTTATGTAAAAACTATCAATTTTTGTTATGTTTAAATTACTATCTAAATAAGTAACTGAATTGTTTGTTATATAACCATTATCTGGTGTTGGCTTAATAAAAATTGGTTGATTAATAGAGACCTGCTGTTTAATTCCTTCCAGTTTTTGGGTATTCAATTCCAAATCTGTTTTTATATAATTTGATCTGTAATTGTTATTATTATCGTATAAATCAAAATCTCCTAAAATAGTTATACTTAAACTATCGTAACTAAAGCAAGCATCTAAGTATTGAAGTCTTATAATATCGTTGGGTGCGGCTTGCCTTGTCCACCTAATATTAAAGTTGCTATCAATATTTGAAACCAAAAGCGAGTCTCCTAATGCAACAAAAGTATAAAATGTATTACTGTTTAATTGTAATAGCTTTCTTACATATTTTCTGCCTGATTTTACAGTAGGATAAGCAAAAATTTTATCTCTAATTATGTTGCCATCTTCATCTATTTCCATTAAATAGGCTTCATTATAAACACCATTTCTTACATTAAACCCTCCTACATAATAGGAGTTTTTTTTACTTGAATTTTTTACAAACATTGTAGCACCAGCTTCATATTTTTCAAATAATTTGGAGTCTAGTATTTTTCCTTCTTTGTTTGTTTTTAAAATTCTTATATTATTAAGCTCCTTAGCTTGATATATTGCATCCCCAATAAAAATATAATCTCCATTTTCGGTCTCATTAAACCCACCAGATAATTTATCATTTTGAATTGGGTCTCCATATTCAATTTTCCAAAGTACGTTGCCACAAGTATCCATTTTTATAATAATCATGTTTGATTGACCATTAATTGGGTCAATTTCCAATGGTGTTCCATCTGCAATTACAATGATAAAATTATCGCTTGTTTTATAAATATTTAAAAATCCTATTTTTGAATAAGGAAAATACTTTTCAAATGAACATTGGCTATATAAGTTACCTGCAAGACAAGGCAAGCAAATGAGTAATAATATCCATTTTAATTTGTTCATTTGAAAAGTATTTTATTAATTTATTTATCTACTAATAATTTGTTAGTTAAAACTGTTGTGCCATTATTGTCTTTAATTTTTACTATATACATTCCACCACTTAAAGCACTAATGCTTATTTGCTTATTAGCATTGCTTACTGCATTAATTACAAAAACTTTGCCTAACATATCAACTATTTCTACTTGGTAATTTTCTTCATTAGGCAAGCTAAACAATAACTCGTTTTTAGCCGGGTTAGGGTAAAAACTACTCAATTTATTTGCTGTTTCACTTTCTTTTAGCTTTACAATATTAGTTGTTTTGCCCAAAGCACACATATTTATTAAATTATTATTTCCGTATACCCATTCATTAATAACTAAAGTTGGAGAAGTAAAAGGATAATTTAATAAAAAAGAATTTGTTAACTTTTAAATAATATTACTAATAATTGTAATTGAATTACCTTAAATCTAAATCTGTTACAATTGTATCGCAAGGATTAATAATACAAATGCTACTTTTTACACCAAGTATTTCTCGTAACGAATCCAAGTTTATTGTTTTATTTCTTTGACAAATAATTTGTTTATTATCTAAAAGATTTATATAGGCATATCCATTTGAGTTTACCATTTTTCTGATTTGCTTTATTTGATTATTTGATACATTATAGGTATAAATTCCATTGGTACCATTGTAAATAAATTCGTCATTATTAATCCATCTCATAAAGCCCATTGATAAATTGCCAGTTCTTATTTCAGTTACTTTATCATTTATATAGTCATATAGTACTATTCCATTATCATTTGATCCAAGAATATATTTTTCATGTTGCCAATGTGGTTGATTTCCAATTACTTGTTTGCCCTCATAATTAATTGTGTCAATGTTTTTACCATGTTCATCAAATATTATAGTAAAATGTATTTTTAAAGTATTACTATAGTGTTGTACGCAAAACATAGTACCCATCAAATTCCATTCAGGCACAAAATTATTTCTACTAAAAGTAAGTTGAGTTAAACTATCACCGTTTGGTTTTACTTTATAAATATTATTATCAAAGTCTGCAAATATTAACCATCCTTTTCTGCTCCATCTAATATCGCTTTGAGGATATCTTTTTTTAGCCCTTAAATCAGTTTCTAAAACTAAACTTTTTTGTTTTGTGAGTATATTATATGTATAAATTCCACTGTTGTTAAGTTTATAATCATAAACAAAATATACAAACTCATTTTTATTATTGGGGTTTGAGTATGGCATTGTATATCTAAAAGAATCTAATTGGACTATTTCAAACCCAAAGCCTGGTCCTTTATAATAAGGAATGATTGGTCCCGTTTCTTGTGGCATACAATGGTTATCTATTGCCAGTTGTACTTTGTTTGAATCTTTTTCACAAGCAAAAGCAAAAAATAATAACACAAGGTATAAAAAATTAAGTTTCATGTCTAATTATTTATTAGTAATTTGTTTACAGCTATAGTACCGTTACTCATTGCTGTTTTACAAATATATAATCCTTGGGACAAATTAGCAGTATTAATCACTAAACTTTTAGAATTTATTATGATTTCTACACTTTGTTGCTTGCCATTAATATCGAAAAGTTGAAATGATTCCATTTTTGAACTATTTAGTTCTATTGTTACTTGTTTTTTGGCAGGGTTAGGATATAGTTTTAAAGCAATATGATTTTTTGGAATTTCTTTAACTGCATTTGATGTTGGGTCAAATGTATGAACAGAAAAGGCTGTAACAATTTCATTAGGATTTTTGTAAAGCCACTCACCAGTTGCTAGAATTTTATAAGCAAAACTTTTGGCTACAACATTTAATACATTACCAGATTGTGAAAAATTATAATCGGCATAATCATCATCAGTTATACTATTAACAGAAAAATCTTTTAAACCTACTGTTGAGTTTAACCTATCCCAATAACCCAATATTTGCTCATTGTTACCGTAAGTGTGGGTGTAATTTTGTTTAATTTCCCATTTTTCACAATTATATGAACCAGCTGGTTTACCAAATAAACTAGCATTTGGACCGAGAGTTATAGTAATGTTTCCTACGTTAGTATGTGTTACCGGCCAACCATCTGTAAAATGATAAATCCTATATCTATTATCTTGTATTTTTTCTAATGTACTATCAGGATCTATTAAGCCCCAACCTTGCTTATCACTATAAAAGTCAGGACCAGGGGCAATATGTGAGGCATACTTTTCAATTAAGTTTTCTACATCTTCAGGCTCTAATGTATCGTAAAAACCATTAGATACACGATACTTACTTAATATTAAAGATGCTAAGCCAGCTACATGAGGAGCAGAAGCCGAAGTACCATCAAAGTTACAATAACTTGATGCAAAGCAACCAGTTCCAGAATGGCTTGAATGTAAATTGTAGTCCATAGTAGAAGCAACATAATCATAAGAACCAGGTGCCAACACATCCATGTTTTTTCCATACATTGATGACCAAGGACCACCGCCACCACCTATATTATTATCAAAAATATTTAACCTTGCTTTGTTACTTCCACTTGCACCTACACTAATTACCCATTCATCGTTGTATGTGGCAGGGAAATTTTCTTTATCAGTACCCTTTGGATCGTCAGAAGGCTCCACATTATTACCTCTAGAACAAACCAAAACACATTGGTTTCTTGCAGCACCTTTAATAGCTCGCCTTACATTTACCGAACTAGAATCGCCACCCCAACTATGGTTTTGAATTTCTAAACCATAACCTGTAAATGTACCATTAGGCTGTTTAATATAATTAGCACCATCAACTATTGCTGAACTAGCATCAGCATCAGAACAGAATGGACTAAAAATACTTCTAGGATTATTTACTTGAGTACCTGGTTCACCAAATATACCAAAAGTATATAAGGAAGTCCCAACATTGTTAGCAGCAAAATCGCCACCAGCTACCCCTGCAATTCCCTTTTCGTTATTCCTAATTGCTGCTGCAATACCAGCCACTAAAGTTCCATGATTACTGTAAGTTGTACTTAAATTAAATGCTGAAATGTCTTGTGGTACTGTCTTTCCATTAGCATCAATATAATAAACTTTACCTCCCTTTATTTTAGAAGTTGCCAATGTACCTCCTCCAAAATCTTCATGTGTATAAAATATTGGAGAATCGTAAACACCTAATTTTATTTCTGGAATTCCTGTGGAAATATCCCAAGCATTTTCAATATCAATATGACCATCAGTATAAGAAGTATTAAACGGATCGTATTGAAGGTTATGTTGTAAAAGAAAGAAAGTATCATTTGGAGTTGCATTTAATCTGTAAAGATAATTAGGATGAGCAAACTCTATTATTGGATAAAATTTATTTAAAGAATCGCAAACTTGAGCAATTGGAGTTGAATCATTTATTGGCCAATAAACTAAAAATGTAGCCCAGTATTTAGGTATGTTTATTGTTTTGCCTGTCCTTGTTAAAGATAGTGTGTCAGATGTGTTTAAAAATGGATAAATTTTTGAAGTTGGTGCGTCAGCAATTTCATTATTCCATATGCCTAAGTTAGTGGCAAGAGCCATCGCATTTTCTGTGAAAAAATCAGATAATTTTCCATGAATAAACGATTTATTATCTATTACATCTTTTTTAAGTAAATCAGGACTAAAGGCAATGATGATTTGGTGTTTAAAATAAACAGGATCTCCGTTTTCATTGGTTTGGATTTCGTAATAACTACTTTCAATTTGCGCATATAGTAAATTGAATCTTAGTAAAATTAATAGTAAAACAGTAAATGTTCTTACAAATAATTTGGAGAGTTTTGAGTTAGTTTTTTTCATAATTTATTTTATTAATTCAATACAAATCATAATATTATTTTCCTTAATTTAAATTCTGAAAGGAATAAAATTATTCCATTAACGAATAATTAACTTAAATATAGAATAATTTTATAATATTGCGTTAATAATTTTTTGTATGAATGTATATACAAGGCTATAAAATAAAAAAAGAAAGAGAGAAAAAAGGTATAAAACAATTAACCTTAGCAGAAGAAATAAATGTTTCTCAATCATGGCTTTCTAAGGTTGAATCAGGTTTATCAGAGCCTAATTCAGATAAATTAGATGAAATAGCCAAGTATTTAAAGGTGCCTGTTCAACACTTTTTAAAAGAAGGTTTTGTAATTGAAAATCAAAATGTACATGATAAAGCCAACGGAATATTTATAGAATCTGAGAATAATAATTTAAAAGATTTAATAACTAAACTAAATCTTTTACTCATTCAAAAAGATAATATAATATCAATTTTACAGAAAGAAAATGAATTATTGCACGAAAAAATTAATAGAAAAAATAAAAAAATAGAAGATTTATTAAAGGCATAATAAAACCAACTTCCAAAACATCATGAAATTAAAGCCAGAAAATGCCAAGTCAAAAGTACTTTTAATGAGGCATTACGACAGCATGATTCAAAACGAAGATGCCATTCCTGACCCTTATTAT
>CAIUQQ010000268.1 GCA_903901345.1 uncultured Bacteroidota bacterium
AAAAATATTATTTTTACCTCAAAACCATAACAGTCATGAGAAGGAAAGCATGGAATGAAATCGGTTGGATGGGAAAAATGGCCATAATTAAAGCGGCCACTGAAACTATCCCAGCCGCGGTACCAGCTCCCGAAACCGAACAGGTTCCAAACTGGAAAAGCGATGACAGCGTAAGCGGTCAGATGCGCGAAAATACTAATGGTGGGGTATCAACGCCAAAAGAAGTAATTGGACATCAACGTCCATCTTAAGGATTTAGAAATTTTAAAATAGCCTTGTTTTACTTCTAAATACGAATGGCTGCGAATAAAAAAACTATTCGCAGCTATTTTTTTGCCCATTTGTTTCGTCTATTAAATAAACATTACTTTTAGTTTACTATCAGACAATAAAAAAGGAAAAGACCAAAGCTTGACTTTGATCTTTTCCCTTTAAATGGTATTTTGCTTGAAACTAATTGGAAGAACGCCTGACTTTTAATCAGTAAGAAACTTTGAAAAAATCTTAACTTTCCCCTTTTAGTTATTTTTAGTGTAAATTATCGGAGAGTAAGTTTAACTAAGCTTGCGCAGGTTTTCTTCCCAATACTTTCAGCTGACGTATGTGCGATGCAATTGCTGATCGGAAAGTTTTGTATTCATAGTAAGGAAGCTGAAATTCCTTAGCTGTATGTTTTACGATTTCTGAAATTTTCGGATAATGTACATGCGAAATATTTGGGAAAAGGTGATGCTCAATTTGATAATTTAGGCCACCTATAAACCATGAAAGCAGTTTGCGTTTTTTTGCAAAATTTGCAGTAGTCTGCAATTGGTGAACTGCCCAACTGTTTTCCATATTACCTTCTTCATCGGGAAGAGGGAAAGAAGTTTCCTCAACGATATGAGCCAATTGAAAAACAACTGAAAGAATAAATCCTGCTAGAAACTGCATTAACAAAAAGCCAACAATTACCTGCCACCAAACCATTCCCAAAATAAAAATAGGTAGGATAAAATGCGCAAATATATACAGTGATTTGAATATGACCAATTTCACTAATTCTTTGGATATCTTATGGCCGATTTGTTTGGTCATTCCAGCTTTATTGTAGCGGAACATTGTAAAATAATCACCCCACATCAACCAACTCAATGTCAAAAATGAATAGAGTGGAAGCGCGTAAATGTGCTGAAATCTATGAATTTTCAACCATTTTCCGGTGGGTTCCAAACGTAAAATTGCTTTTTCTCCAATATCTTCATCCATACCCGGAATATTAGTGTAGGTGTGATGTAATACATTGTGCTGAACTTTCCAGTTAAACTGATTACCGCCTACGAGTTCCATAGAGAAACTAAGGATTTTATTGACTGCTTTATTTGACGAATAAGAACCATGGACTGCATCGTGCATAACACTCATGCCAATACCCACCATACCCATACCCATAACAAGGTAAAGTATCCAATTTGCCCAAAAAGGCAGAAAGTTAATAAGAATAAGTACAAAAGGTGTAATATAAATTAACATCATCGCTACTGTTTTCCAGTAGAGGCGGCTGTCACCATAGCTGGTTATGCCTTTTGTTGAAAAATATTCATTAACCCTTTCCTTTAAAACGCGTACAAAATCTTTCTGATTTTGCAGGTTGAATTTAGCTGTTGCCATAAAAGATTTAATAAGGTGAAATTGAGTGTATAAACAAAAAAAGCTATTCTAAGTTTTAAACGGAGAATTGATTAGTGTTCACAAATATATGACTTGAATTTGATTAAGTCTCTCAGTTATAATAATTATTTAAGGCTTTATGTTCATTTTATGTGGTTAATTATAAGTGAAAGGAACATTTTCATGCCTCAAAAAAACTTAATTTGTTTACTATTAACTCATTTAAAGTTTATACAATGTAGTCTGTTAGTTGGTTATGATTTTTTTAACAGTAGCTTTAGTTGTATGATGGATTTAATGAGCATTACCCTAAAAAAATAAAAATATTTTCAATTTGAAGCGTTCAAGCTTTAATCCAAGTCCGTCATTAAACCAAAGTGATCCCTGGGTTCTGGGATTAATTATATTTTTTTTCACTATTAAACGGGTAAAATCAAAAAATACAAAATAATTACGCTAATCAA
>CAIUQQ010000269.1 GCA_903901345.1 uncultured Bacteroidota bacterium
CAACTACCTTCTGATTTATCTTTACTAAACGAGCGGCTATTACTTGGTTTGCGTGGACTGTCAGAGAATTTATCATCGCCAAATGATTTCTTTTCAAACGGTTTTTTATCCCAACTACTTTCTGATTTATCTTTACTAAACGAGCGGCTATTACTTGGTTTGCGTGGACTGTCAGAAAATTTATCATCGCCAAATGATTTCTTTTTTTCAAACGGTTTTTTGTCCCAACCACCTTCTGGTCTGTCACTGCCAAACGAACGGCTATTGCTTGGTTTGCGTGGACTGTCAGAAAATTTATCCTCACCAAAAGATTTCTTTTTGGTAAATGTTGGCTTATCGCTCGAAAACTTTCCTTTACTTTCAAATGGCTTCTTTGAGCCAAAACTTCCTGATTTACTATAACTTGAACTGCTTTTTGATGAACTGCTTCCTGATCTAGTTGTTGTTTTAGCGGCTGGCCTACTTCCCGAATTCGATTCTCTTTTACCGCTATTGTTTTTACTTTGCATACTGTTAAAAAATATATTTGCAAAAGTAAGTTTATTTATTTTAGTTTTGGCTAAAACTTATTGCGCCTTTTTTTAAGCAAAGTTAAAAAACAAAAAATTGCTTATTTATGAAAAACAAAATTGGCCAATATGGCCTCAATACCGTTTATAGTATCATATCGATAACAACATTTTATTATATGTGTTGCTTAGTTTTGCCTTTAATTCATGTAAATAATGATTATTTGAAAAAAAATAAGGGAATTGCCATTTATATTACCAATAATGCAGGTAAAAGCAATATTATTATTCCTGTAAAAAATAAACTTGCCAATTGGGAAGAAAATTTTAATGCAAAAGATTTTGACAGCATTCAGCCAAAACAAATATGGCTTTGCTTTGGCTTTGATGAAGAAGATGCATATATGCAAAACGACTCAAGTTTCCTTAGTTACCTATTTTTATTGCCTCAATATTGCGGTTTTGGGCAATCAATCATTCATGTAAATTATATAAATGACTCATCATTAAATAAAAGCAAAACTTTAAAAATTTATTTAGGAACTGAGCAGTATTTAAAATTATGCAACTTCATCAAAGAAAGTTTTGAAACCAATCAATCCGACAGTTTAAAACCAATAGTTAAATTAGCACATTTTAAAAACGAAGTAATTTTTGAAGCCAAGCAAGAGTTTAGTTTTATTTATACAAGTAATACTTGGACTAATAATGCATTAAAATCTTTTGGTTACAAAACAGGAATTTGGACAGCTTTAGAAAGTGGAATTAGAGAACAATTTTAGTTGTATTTACAACTAAAATTATTTCCCATCAGTATCGTAACCCCATTCTTTCAGTAAATTATTATTATCTCTCCAACCTTCTTTTACTTTAACAAAAGTTTGTAAAAACACTTGTTTGCCAAAGAATTTTTCTAAATCTCTACGAGCCGCAATTCCCATATTTTTAATGGCAATTCCTCCTTTTCCTATCATAATTTGTTTTTGAGAATCACGCATTACATAAATAATAGCGCTAATTCTTAGCAATTTTTCTTCATCTTTAAACGATTCTATTTCTACCTGAACTGAATAAGGAATTTCTTCTTTGTAGCGAAGCAATATTTTTTCACGTAATATTTCAGAAGCTATAAAACGTTCCGATTTATCCGTTACTTGATCAGTTTCGTAAAATGGTGCACCTTCGGGCAAATAAGTTAACACGCTTTTTAAAAGCATGTCAATATTGAACTTATTAGAAGCTGAAATAGGAACTACTTCTTTAAAATCAACTTGACTGCGCCAAAAATCTATTTTTTTCATTACGCCATCATTATCGCTTTCATCTATTTTGTTAATTATACAAATAAGAGGGGCGTTTATTACTTTTAAACGCTCAATAAGCTCAGGTTCTTCATTTTTTTCATTAAAGTCAGTAACAAACATTACCAAGTCGGCATCTTGCAAACTTTCGTTTACAAATTTCATCATGCTGCCTTGTAATTTATATTTTGGCTCAATAATTCCGGGAGTATCAGAAAAAACTATTTGATATTCTGGTTGATTATAAATTCCCAAAATTCTATGTCTAGTAGTTTGAGCCTTAGGAGTAATAATTGATATTTTTTCGCCCAAAAGGGCATTCATTAAAGTAGATTTGCCAACATTAGGCTTACCTATAATACTTACAAAACCAGCACGAAACGACATTTTTAATTTTTTTATTAGGTTTACAAAGAAACAGTTTTATATTTGCACTCCCAAAAACAAAAGAAATATACTTGTTTTATTCAATAAAATTAAGTCTATACTTCTTGAAAATTTTGGATTAAAAGTTACAATTAACCACATTCAAAGATACATCGCGGAGTGGAGCAGTGGTAGCTCGTTGGGCTCATAACCCAAAGGTCGTTGG
>CAIUQQ010000270.1 GCA_903901345.1 uncultured Bacteroidota bacterium
ACCCCACTATTAATGCTGCTTGGTTGATGATAGGAAAAGGTGAAATGATTGCAACCGAAAAAGCAAAGTTAAATATTGATAATGAGTTAAATAATATAGCTGAATTGGTTTTAAAACTAAACACTTTTAAAACCAATACATCCCAGGTTATTAGCTACCATAAGTTATTTATGGATGAATTAAGGCATATCAATGAGTTGGATTCAATTTTACTAAATACTCAAAGTGAATTAGATAAAACTCAACAAAAAATCAAGGAGGAAATTGATATTTTAAAATCTAAAGTAAAACAGTAAATGATAAAATACAATAGTCTCTTTATCTATTTAATATGCTTTAATTATTTGTAAATAAATCCGAACATTTTAGCTAAACAAATTTCACAAAAACAATGTTTTTTTGAGTTTATTTAAAACTATTCACTAACCATAAAAATAACATTAAAGAGCTTTCCTCCTATTTTGCTTGAATTTATTTTATGAAAATGCGTTTTCGTAATTGAAATAAAAATTACCGAAACTTTTATATGATTAGGAATGTTAGTTGTATGTTTGCTCTCAATAATAAAAAGACTAAATAAAATGAATATGACTGATAAAACCGAATTTTTAAACGTATACGCTGAACAGACTCCAAATCCTGAAACGATGAAGTTTGTTTTTAATAAAATGATTTTACCCGATGAGGCAGAAGATTATCCAAGCAAAGATAAAGCAAATGCATCGCCATTAGCAAAAAGTTTGTTTGAATTTAGCTTTGTAAATGGCGTATTTATCATGAATAATTTTGTTACCATTACTAGGTCTGTTGGCTCAGAATGGCACGAAATTATGCCTATAGTGAAAGAATTTTTAAAAGCTTATGTTGAAGCTGACGAACCTATTTCTTATAAAACCGATAAATCAAATATTGAAGGTTCAGATAATGTAATTATTGCACAAATTCTTGACATATTAGATACCTATATAAAGCCAGCAGTAGAAAATGATGGCGGTTTAATTTCATTCAAATCGTTTAACGAAGAAACTGGCTTGGTTACAGTTGAACTAAAAGGTTCTTGTAGTGGTTGTCCTTCATCTACTGTAACTTTAAAAAAGGGCATTGAAGGTTTGCTAACCCGCATGGTTCCTCAAGTTAAAGAGGTTGTAGCTGAAAGTTTGTAACAAAATATATTAAACGTAAAAAAGCTGATTCAGGTTTGAATCAGCTTTTTTTTATGTGTAATTATTACTCTTCCATTTTTATATAAATTTCTTTACTCATTTTTGATTTTCCGCCATCAGTAGTAATGGCTTTTATAGAATATGAGTTTTCTTTTTTTGTATTATTATCAATAAAAGTTTTTTCTGAAGTATTAGCATATTGGGTTAATTGTCCATTACTACTCCATTTGTAAATTACAAATAATACATCTTTTCCAATGTTTGGATAATCCCATTTGAGTACAGCTTTTTTATCTATAATGGAAACTGTAAAATTTTGAACTGTTGGCCTAATTCCACTGTCGTAAGGTTTGCCAGAAACAGGAATTGCATAGCAGGAAAACAAGTTACTTTCATCTTTGGCTCTTAGCGAATAATAGTACATTACGCCTGTAGTTACATTGGTATCAATCATGGAGTATTGGGTGGAATCAAACTTTAAAATAATTTCCCAATCAGCTGCAAAATCCGTTTTTCTATATACAATATGTTCTTTTACATCCACGCTTTCGCTAGGTACAAAACGAATTTCTATTTGTTTTTCACCAACTATTACATCATTAATCAAAGGTGTTACCGGAGGAATGGTATCTGGTCGTTTTACGATGGCAATATCTGAAAAAACAGATTGGTTATAATTGTAATCCAGTGCCTTTATTCTATAGTAAATATTTGGTGTTAGCGATTGAAGTGTAATGGTATCGATGTATTTCGTTTTTAAAATATTGGTATCCCATTTATCTTCTAAAAATTCTTCTTGAATTACTGAAAACTCATGTTCTGGACTATTTGATTTAAATAGTCTGTAACCTTTTAAATCTTTTTCCGCACCTTTTTTTACTGCAATGGTAACTACTCCAAAACTATCAACAATGGCTGAAATAATTTGTGGTTTAACGGGAGGCGTACTATCAACTATGGCAACATATGCAGGATATGAATAACTGATATTTCCACAAGTATCCATGGCATAAACTAGGTAATAATTAATACCCTCAGGATTAAAAGTGGTGTCGGTAAAATTTCTTGATTTGGGTGACAATAATTTTTTATGCAATAATTTAAATTCACCTGTGTCTCTATCGGAGCGAGCTACAATAAATCCTTTTAAATCGCTAACATCGCCAAACAAATCCCATTTCACCAACACCTCTTTTGTTTTGACATGTTTTGGTTGATAAATAATTGGATTACTTGGCGGAATTAAATCTTTTGGCATTCCTTTCACTTCGGCAAAAAGTACTTTTTCGCCAAAGGCAGTTAAACCATAAAATCGGTAATAATAAGTGGTGTAATTTTGTAATGAATCTTCGGTAAATGAACCATTCACTATTGATTCAAATCCATTAGCGCTTGATGCGTAAATTGGAGTGGTGTTTAATGCTTTAAAAACATTTTGTCCTTCAGTTCTTCTTTCAATAAAATAACCTGATAATTTAGGATTTGACGACCAAACAAACGACAATTTTTTATCACCTGGATACACAAAAACTTCGTTTTTATATTGATCAGGATTTGCACTTGCTTTAACATTTACCAAACCATTTTCTATTTCATAAATTGGCGATTTACCGTTAAATATTATTTTATAGGTATACGTTTTACCTGCTATTATTTTATTATCGATAAAGCCTAATCCCAATGCATTGGCTACTTTTGAATCTTTTATCGCTGTAAATAAAAAAATGAGGTAGTTTAATTCTTCTTTGCTTTTTTGATCATTCAATTCACCAATTCCTTCATCTAAACTTATATTTTTCTTATCGGTATTTGGTGCAAATAAAAAATCAGCAGTAATGGAAAGGTTTTTTAAAGTTTCTTCATTGGTTTCGTTGTTTAACATTGAATCCCATTGCGGTTGCGAATACGTTTTTGTGTTAGCTATAGTTGTAAAATTATTCATTCCAGAATCACTTCTTTGAACTGTATAACTGCTATTAAATCCCAAACGTAAAATGGTTTTATTGTCGGGAATCCACCTTATTTCAATGTTTTTTTGATGGTATCTTCCTACCAATGCAATTTTCGATTTAGCAACTGGTGTTTGTGCCAAAACAAACTTTGGTAAAACAAAAAGTATGATGATGAAAATTTGAAATATTTGTTTCATGATTTTATTTGAAATAATAACTTGATAAAAAAACTAGTGAACACTATTATTAGAATAAATTGGCATTGAACCTGTCCTAAACACAACTGTTTTTGTTTCAGAAATTGTAACTCCAACTCTGTTCTTAGCAGGTGCCCACATCAATACATCAGTTCCATCTCCTCTTCCTCCAGGACCCGGAATATGATTCAAACTATACTCCATCAAAGTGGCTGTCACTTTAAAACGATATTCTTTATTGGCTTGTAAATTATTTGTTGGGTTTGGCACTGGATTAGGGTAATTAGGTGGAGGTGGAGGTGGCAAAGGAAATTGAATAAAAGTGTTAATTATATTACCCATATTTAACATGTTATTTCCATTGTTGGTATTTACTAAATTAGTATTGTTTGCTGTTAGCGTATTACCCATTTGATAACTTGTATTCAGATTAATTGTTCCAGGTAAATAATATTGATATTCACCCATATTATTTACTTTTGAAATTACTGATTTGGCAACCCAAGTGCCACTTGCATTTTGTTCCTCAAGCGTTTTTACAATTTCTAATTTAAAAGTTCGATTCTTTGTGCTTCCATCTCCTTGATTTTCCGACACATCAAATACTTCATTAGGAACTAAAGCGTATTTTGCATTTATGGTTGTTTCAATTGGGAAATTATATCTCAAATTGGTAGGTGAAACATAATGAATCAATTTATTTTTCAATTCACCAGCTTTATCTTCTTGAGCTGCGTTTACAGTATTGTTTACAACTGTTCCGTTGCAATCGGTTCCTAGTGTAAAATATTCAGTATAATGCGCTTTAATCAAACCATCCACTGCTTCAATATTTACCAAAAGTCCACCAGTTAAATATTCTGTGTTCGGGAATTTTCCTTTACACCAAGCTCCCGCATTTATTTTAATCAAATCAATGTTTTCTGTAGTACAAGTATGTCCACAAGCAGAACTTTGGGTCGGTGTTCCCTTTACTTTTAAATCACATGAAGCATATAATCCTAAATTGCCAGAGGCTCTATAGCCATTTATGCCAACACATCCTGATTGTTCCATAAACGCTAAATTTAACTCAGCACCAGCAAAAATATTTCCAAATAATTCCCAATTTCTTTTGCAGCATAATGGTCCTTGTGCACCACCATAATGCAATTCTTTTCCATATTCTATACCCAAACCTGTTGCTATTCCTTTTCCAATTTTAGAATCATTGTTTACACCACCAGTTCCAATTCCACCTGCGCTTGGATAACTTCCAGTAGCGTTAAAAAATTTGGTATTGAATCGTTGTGTAAATCCATTTGGTGTTGGAATTTCATTTCCAAACATCAGGTAGGAGTATAAATTCACTCCAAAAACAGTCACATTATTCAATGTATTAGGATCACTTGAAGGATATCCAGCTTTAAAATACCATTTATTGGTACCTCCATTGATGTTCATTACAAAGCCTGGCGGATTTGTAGTTGAAGTGGTGATAGCAGGTGGAACATTTATGCTAATTCCCGCAGCCATAAAAAATATTTTATCAGGAAAATTATAATCAACGATTACGCTTCCTTTAATTTTTGAAGCAGCACGTTGAGATAATTTAGCAGCCAACCAAAAATTTCCTAAAAATCCAATATTGATAATTCCTCCAGAAGAACTAAAATTTGCCAATAAAGAAACATCTGTATTAAAAGTCTCAAATTTTGGAATGGTTGCCACCGTAGCTTTTACCACGAAACCTAATAAACTTTTTTTAGGTTCAAAAGTATAAGTAGTGCTTCCAGGATTGGCAATACTTGCTATTGGATTGGCTTTCATATTGTAAAAAGCACCTCCACCAAATCCATAAAATCCAACACCAGTTAAAAATGGAATTCCAACAGGTAATTTAACATCGGCCTCTACTCTCCAATACCTGTAATATTGATTATTGTTTAAATAAGTAGTGCTTCCAAACTGCGCCAAAGCATTTATTTGCAAAGAAACTGCGGTAAATGTAACAGCTAAAGTAGCCTTAAATCCATCGCCAAACTTTGGATCATTATCGTACATAAGCAACGAACCATTTACTTTTACAGCCGATAAATTAGCATGAACTTCAATACTATCAATAAAAACACCTTTGTATTGTGGTGTAAATTTTTTAGTAGAGCTATTAATTTCAAGTGCGAAAGCGACACCAACAGTTGTCATTCCTCCAATCTCATCAGTGAGATTTGCAATAATATCCATCACTATAGCACCCCTAATTAATTCTTTAACATTCGGATCAGTGGAAGGAACCGTTGAAAGTGATTTATAATGAATATTTTTAATTGTAATAGGAAAATTAGCCAAAAGTTTTTGCGGACTGGCAAAACTCCAAGTTCCAATATTAAATTTTAAAGAATCAACATTTGGAACAGCATAGTTCTTATAAGTAAATTTCAAGTTTTCAAACGCCATTTCCATTTTAACCCCTTTTATTCCTAAAGCACGTGTAGCTGGAGAGTTTATTAAATTGATAACCGGTGCCGCTAAATCGGGATTGTCCCATTTAAAAATACCATTTAATTGTATGGATAAGGTGAGTAAATTAGGTGTTTTGGAAGCAGTAATATTTGAAGTTGGATTCAATACCATGCTTCCTCTCATTATATCATTATTGATTGGTTGGATTGGTACAATAACCATTTGAAAACTATTGGCATTATTTGCTAAAGCAAACGTGGCTGTATATAACAAAGCATTATTTGCAGTAGAATTACTTAATGGCAAAACCAGTTTACCAATTACTTTTCCGTTAACTAACGAATTGCTAATAATAGAAATTTTAACTGTATCAATACTTGCGCTTAAATTGGCCACTTTTCCTGTTTGTAAAGTTAATAAATTATAGGCTTTTATGTTGGTAGTTAAACCCATATCGTCAATAATAATATTTGATGCGATAATGGTTGGAGCATTAGAATTAGGATTCGGCTTCCAATCATCGGGCATTAACATAGAAAAGTTTTTGATATAAATTCCTTGCCAAGTTACTCCATCTGTTGAATCAGGATAATTAGCTGGAAAAACCATATTTGAGGGATTTCTAATATCTGAAAAATCAAAATTTACCACTAGAGCTTGCAGTAATTTCAAACCATTACAACCTACCAATTCGCAAGCTGGCATTGTTCCTGTTAATAAAATGTCGTGCATATTGGTAGCATTTCCTGTTAAAGTTGCCATCACCGAATCGGGCGATGTTGGAATAGGAAGAAACCAATCCCTAGTAAATTTAACTTCTAAACCAATACTTATATCAGTAAGTCCTTTGTTTTGCCATTGAATATAACAGCCCGCATTAGCCGTTCCTTTTTTAAAACTAAATTTCATTTTAGGATTTGATGAAACATTTGGAAGCGTAATGTCTTCTACTAACTCCACTCTTCCATTTGTA
>CAIUQQ010000271.1 GCA_903901345.1 uncultured Bacteroidota bacterium
GAAGCTTTAAAAGAATTAACGAGGACAAATGAAAAAATTGACTTAAAAAGCATACAAACGTTTATTAACATGTTGAATGTAAGCAATGAAGTAAAAGAAGAATTGCTTAATATTACACCGTTCAATTATACTGGCGTTTAAAAATTATTTATGAAAAATTTTATATTATTACTTGTCATTGGTGCTATTTTTTTAAATCATTCATGCAAAGATGATGAAAAAATTATTGGTGTTGCCGATTCTGTAGAATGGAAACCCAATATTAAAAAAATGAATTACGACCCTAAAACGCCACAATTAAATTATATAGCTGAGGACATTGAACTTCCAAATGAATATCAATCCAAATCTCAATTATTTAATGATAGTACGGTTTGTATGAGTTGGAGTAATGCAGGTTTTGAAAATGGAAATAAAGCAATAAAGTTTTATAAAAGTTTACAGCTAAATATTAAGTATGACGAAAAAGAAGAAATTGCTAAATTTATAAAATTCCCTTTAAGAGATAAGACTACAAAAAAAGATTTTTTAGCCAATTATTTTAAAATATTTACTCCTGAATATAAACAAGAATTATTGGAACAAAAGCCATTTGAATTATATAGAAATAAAAATGGCTGTATGGCTGGAAATGATGGACAATTATGGTTTAAACCAAAAGGAAACAGTTTTATAATATTTGAATTAAACTATTACTAGCAACAAAAAAGCCCGAAAAATTCGGGCTTTTTTGTTACTTATTTTATATTTTTTTGGCATTACAACCTTGCTTCACTTACTATTAAATCTTTAGTGTTTACATTTAACACAGGAAAGTTTGCTAGTTTTATAAATTGCTCTGAAAATTTACCATATAAAAATGATTTGAAATTAACTTCTTGTTCAGTCATAATAATTACCAAGTCAGCTTTTAATTCATTGGCATATGCTATCGTTTGCTCAGTAATATTACCTCCCAATCTTATTTCTATATCATTGTCAACCCCATTTTCAGCAATTTTATTACTTACTTGTCGTGTA
This sequence comes from uncultured Bacteroidota bacterium, assembly GCA_903901345.1. Lineage (GTDB taxonomy): Bacteria > Bacteroidota > Bacteroidia > UKL13-3 > UKL13-3 > JAAFJM01. The sequence goes on from CAIUQQ010000271.1 coordinate 1,021, forward strand.
TAATTATTTATGGTAACTTCTGTGTCTTTGCTTTTATCTGTACTTACACCAATAATATTTACTGTAGCGTTAAACTTTTGAGCCATAACTACTGTTGGTGGACATTTTTGACGAGTTTCAAAACTTGTATCAATTGGAATTACAATTTTATCAAATTTTTCAAACTTGAAATTTCCAGGTATTGTTAATACTGGTTTTTCAGCGTGTTCTATTATTTTACAAGATTCGCTCAGGGTAAATAAACCATCATTATTATCTTTGTTTTTTGTACTTAAAATTAACAAATCAGGCTTAACAATATTTAACCTTTCGCGTAAATCTTTTGCAGTTGGAGTATTACATAATTCTATTTTAAAATCAATTCCTTCTAGTTTTCCTGACAAATCAATTTTAGTGCTTTCATACAAAAAAACATGAATGGAAGCATCAAATTTTTGAGCCATTGTTTTAGCTAAATGAATCAATGAATCAAAGTTCTGAGAATGATTGCATGCTAATGCAACACTTGAAATTTTTAGTACCATAATAATTTATTTTTAATTGACTAATTTGATTACAATAAAACATTTAAAATGACAATTGTCAAATTTATTTTTTCAACTATTGTTTATTTCCGCTCATTAAACGTTTGTAAAACTCCTTAGCTACAATAAAATCAGGGTATTCACGGATTGCTGCTTCAAAATATTTTTTTGCACTTAGCATGTCTCTATCCTTTTGAGCAGCCATAATTGCACGCATATTTAGTAAAGCAGCTTTTAATGGAACCTTTTGTTTTTCACTTTCACTGATCATAAAATCAATGCTATCTTTACTCGTTTTTGCCATTTCATCTAACTCTTTCAAATTATTTTCAACAGCCTGAAAATTAGCAGAACCAAAGTGTGCTGCAGTAATTCTGTATAAGTATTCTGGCTTTTTATTAATGGCATATAACTGATTATAAATGCTCATTTGTTCTTCCATGTTTCCTAATTGCTCTGCACAAAGTGCTTTTATTAATAAATATCTTTCACTTTTAGGATTGCGTTTTAAAGCATTTGCAGCAGCATCATTACAAGCATATATGTTATTTGTAGCAGCATATAATTCTGGCAATGTATCGGCATAAAGTACTTCGGTACTATCGTCAATTAATATTAATTGCGCAGCAACTATGGCAGTTGGAAAATCTTTGCTATTCATGCTTTTATCGAATAGTTTTTTGTAACTTTCGATTGAATTTGATGAACCACCTTTGTTATTACATGATGTTAGCGATACGAATACGCATATTGCGATGATAATTTTTTTCATTTTTTTATATTTTAGTTTCTTAGTTTTTAGTACTTAGTTTATTATTTTATTTTTTATTTTTTTTTATTCCGTTGGCTATACTTCAACTTCGCTCAGTAAGCGCAAACAGCTATTCATCTTTTGTTTTAATTTAGTTAATGTACTTTATCTCTAATCCAATGGTCTATCGTCCATAAACTATCCTCTAAATTACAAAAACTTTGGAAAATAACCAGGTTCATATTCCGACATCATGTTACTAATTACCTCAAATATTTCCTCTGCATTTGGTTTACTCCAATAATCCCCATCAGTTCCATAAGGTGGGCGGTGTGCTTTTGCCGAAATAGTAATTGGTTTATAATCTAAATATTGATAAGCTTGTTGGTTTTCTAAAACTTGTTGCATCATAAATGAAGTAGCTCCTCCAGGAACATCTTCATCTAAAAATACCACTTTATTGGTTTTTTTAATTGATTCAACAATGCTGTGATTGATATCGAATGGCAATAAAGTTTGTACATCAATTAACTCCACACTGATACCAATTTCTGCTAATTGTTTAATGGCTTCTTCTGCTACTCTTGTGGTACTTCCATAAGTTACAATTGTTACATCAGAACCATTCAATAACACTTCTGGTTTACCTAAAGCAATAGTAAATTCACCAATATTATCAGGCATTTTTTCTTTCAGTCTGTATCCATTCAAACACTCTATAACCAAAGCAGGTTCATCGCTTTTCATTAAAGTATTATACATTCCTGCAGCTTGCGTCATGTTTCTAGGCACACAAATATGCATACCCCGAAGAGCATTAATGATCATTCCAATGGGTGAACCTGAATGCCAAATACCTTCTAATCTATGTCCGCGAGTTCTTACTATTAAAGGCGCTTTTTGACCACCTTTGGTTCTGTATTGTAGCGTTGCCAAATCATCGCTTAATGGTTGCAATGCATAAAGCAAATAATCTAAATATTGAATTTCAGCAATGGGTTTTAGTCCGCGTAATGCATTTCCAATTCCTTGCCCAATTATAGTTAATTCTCTAATTCCTGTGTCACTTACACGACTTTCGCCATACTTTTCTTGAAGGCCTGCAAAACCTTGGTTTACATCACCAATTTTTCCTAAATCTTCGCCAAAAGCTAAAACTCTAGGATCAGTTGACAATAAATGATCGAAACATGCAACCATAATTTCTCGTCCATCTACCAAATTAGATTCGTTGGTATAAACAGGTGCAATTTCATTTACCAATAAAGCATTTTCCTTTGATTGACTATGCAAATGAGAATTGTAACGTTCTTCATTTATTTTCAAAAATTGGTTTTTATAACTGATCAAACGCTCCCGTTCCATGCTTTGGTTTTTATAGCTTAAACGCAATGATTTGTTGATTGCTATGGCAATGTCTTTTCTGATTGGTTCATTGATATTTTGAAGTTCATTTTTTATATCAGTGATTTCATTTAATTGCAAAGCAACGGCCAAATCATTTAACAAATCGCATACTTCAGTAACATCATTTTTTATTGGCGTTAAATAAGCTTCCCAAGCAGCTTTTTTACTTACATTTACATGAATTTGCGCTTCATTGTCTATGGTATTTAATTCTTCATCAGTAGCAATTCCATTTTCCAAAATCCACTTTTTAAACTGAAAATTACAATCAAATTCAGTTTCCCACTCTAATCTTTCCTTCGATTTATAACGCTCATGCGAACCGCTAGTACTGTGACCTTGCGGCTGTGTAAGTTCAGTAACATGAATTAAGCAAGGAACATGTTCTTGTCTTGAAATATTTGCTGCTTTTTCATAAGCACTACAAAGCGAAACATAATCCCAACCTTTTACAGTATAAATTTCATAGCCATTGTTTTTTTCATCGCGCTGAAATCCTTTCAATATTTCGCTGATATTTTCTTTGGTAGTTTGGTATTTGGCCGGAACAGAAATTCCAAAAGCATCGTCCCAAACCGAAACAATCATAGGAATTTGTAATACACCCGCAGCGTTTATGGCTTCAAAAAAATGTCCTTCACTACTGCTCGCATTTCCAATGGTTCCCCAAGCTATTTCATTTCCATTATTGCTAAAATTATTTTGACCAATAGCTTGTGCATTAGTTCTGTAATATTTGCTGGCTTGCGCCAATCCAACCAAGCGTAACATTTGAGCGGCTGTTGGTGAAATATCGCTTGATGAGTTTTTTGAATTTTTTAAATCTTTCCAGCTTCCATCATCATTAATGGTTCTGGTACCGTAATGGCCATTCATCATTCTACCGGCACTTGCTGGCTCCGCATTTACATCGGTATGGGCATAAAGCTGTGCAAAAAACTCCTGAACAGAAAGTAATCCTGCTGCCATCATAAAAGTTTGATCTCGGTAATAACCACTTCTAAAATCGCCATTTTTAAATGCTTTTGCCATGGCAATTTGTGGCAACTCTTTTCCATCGCCAAAAATTCCAAACTTGGCCTTGCCTGTTAATACTTCCTTGCGACCAAGTAAACTAGTTAAACGACTTGTAATTGCTATTTTATAATCTTCTAAAACGATGTTTTTAAAATCGGAAAAGGAGAGATTGGCTTGCATGCTGTTCATGAACACAAAATATATTTTGTCCAAACGTAATAATTTTTACTTACTATATCAAACATGTTGATTTAAATAAGGATAAATAGTTGTTAGTTGTTAGTTGATAGTTGATAGTGAACTAAAAATTTTCTATGGTCTATTGTCTATAAACTAATAACTATTTTATTATATTCGAAACTTAATGAAACAACTTATTTTTATATGCATTGCAACTGCGCTTTCCTTTATTGCCAAGGCACAAAGTGATTCTATAAAGCTAGCGGAATTAAAGTTTGAAACACTTTTTTACAATTTTGATACCATTGGTTTTGAAAAACCTGTGAACTATATTTTTAAATTTAAAAACACAGGGAAAGCTGATTTAATGGTTAAAAATGTAATAGTTGGCTGTAAATGTACCACGCCAGAATGGAGTAAAAGTCCTGTAAAAAAGCACAAAAAAGGTTTTGTGAAAATTACCTATAATGCAGGAACAAAGGGAGAATTTTATAAAACAGTAATTGTTAATACCAATGGAAAAACAGCAAACCAATCGTTAACGATTAAAGGATTTGTAAGGTAAAAAATAAATTACTTTACTTTTTACCTTACAAATTGCAAAGCATTAAAAATGCTTTAAAAAACTTCAGTAATATGGAAATATAATCCGCTATTACTATTTGCGCCAACTGCATAATCTACTCTAATATTAGTACGTTGCGCTTTGTTAATATTGAATCGTAAACCAGCACCCGCACTGGGGTTAATATATAGAATTTCACCATTTTTTTCGCTCACGGTATTTGCACCTGCAAAAGCTACACCACCAATAAAACGCCATAAATGCGCACGTAATTCAGCTTCGTAAGCCATAAACAAATTTCCTCTATAACGTCCTTGCACATAAGCACGAGTAGTGAACAAACGGCCTGTTTGAGGCATAATCATATAAGGTGCATCGCCAATAGCTTGTTCAGCTATAAAACGATTGGCAATAACCATGGTTCTAGTGGTTTTGAATTGGTAATAAGTTCTAGCATCTAAACGTAAATTCGTCCAATTTTGGGTACTTCCCATAAATTGTGCGTATGGATTTATAGCTAATTCTATGTATTTTCCTTTAAAAGCATTTTGAACATTATCTCTACTATCATAAATATAATGTACTCCTAAGCCAGAAGCTGTAAATTTATTTGTTCCAATGGCATTGTTTTCAAAAAACTGACCAGCAGCTTTACCTCCTTTTACATCCCATGCGCTATATAATTTGTATTGTACACCAATGAAATGATATTTTTTTATTTTATATAAAACACGTTCCTCAAAATCAAGAGCTTTGTATTTAACTGTATCTTTATCTAATCCGTCACTTGGGGTATTAGCGCCCAAAGCATAAGTATATTCTGGCCAATCCAAGTATTGAAGTTTTCCTTGAACAATCCACTTTTCATCTTTCAAAAATATTTGATGATTTATTTGAGCAGCAAATTGACCATTTGTAGTTTTTAAAATATACGCTTGCGTATTACTAAAACGGGTGGTTTCCTTTGGACCCAATACATAATTCACATTTGTTAGCACTCCATAACCCAAGCCCACAAAAGGATCGCTGATTATAATTGGCAGAAATGAAAAGGATACATGTTTGGATGAATCTGTTTGCGCATTTAACTTTTGAAAATTTAAAAATAATAATAAAGTTGAAATGGCGAGTAATTTTAGGGGTGTTTTTGTTTTCATATTTTTTTGTTTATATAATTACAAATAAATACTTTTAAAGTTATAAATTAGATTTATTTTACTGACTTACAATAACATGTATTTAAATAAGATGAAATCTACTGATTTTACTGTTTATAAACTAACTTTGTTAATAGCTTCTTTTTTTGATATTAACATGTAAAACAAAACAAATGCACAAACAAAACCAATGATAGCACCTACAATGGTATCACGTAAAAAATGTTGTAGTAAATAAATGCGTGAAAAAGCAACTAATAACGCACAAAAAAGGAAGAATATTTGTTGAAGTGGCTTATGGTAAATAAATGCAAAACAAGTAAAAATAGCAAAAGCAAAAGTGGTATGCCCCGATGGAAAACTATTATAATTTAATATTTCAACACCATCAACAAAGTTTAGTTTAAAATCCTTTAAAACTAAGGCTGGCCTATAAGCATTTTCAAACACATAATGCTTGTTAAATTGGGTAATTATTGCACTTGAAATACTTATGATGCTTGCAGCAATTCCCCATTTTTTGTTTTTATATAACAAAAATAAACAAGCAGGAACTGCAAACCAGCCCTCACCAAAATGAGTAATGTATTTAAAAAAAACATCAAAAAACGGATTATGAATTAAGTTTACATAAAGACTTACAGATTCGCTGCTCGTGTATAAAAGCAGCATTGATGCAAGCAATAAAACAATTATATAGCCTCCAATAAACCATTTATTTTTTAAGATATAATTTTTCAAATTCACAAATATTTTGAAAACAAAAATGCAACTTCTTTTTGGAAGTTGCATTTTTAATTGATTAATATAATTCAGTAATTACTGACAACTAAATTTTATTTTTGGTTGCCCATCACTTCTATCAGATGGACCTGTGTATATTTTCTTATAAACAACTAATTCTACTTGAGTTACCAAATCGTTAGTTGAAGTAATATTGAATAATTTATTAGGAAGAAACGACAATCTATATTTACCACTACCATCAAATACTAATTTTAAGTCTGCATTTTGACTTACATTTAAAAATGTAGATGGAGCAAAAGTGCGAATTACACTTGTAACAGTATCTTTAATTGTAGCGGTCACCAACATATAAAGTTCCTCATTTACCAAATTTTGCATAGCAGGATTTACTTCTTTTTGGTTATCATAAATTAAATTTACAATTTCATTTTGAATCATAGCACTTGGAGTAGCATACATAGAACCTCTATCCGTTTTGGGTGGTTCGATTGTAAAAACCAAATCTTCTGTTTTAACATCAGGAGTACCATAACCACCACCATTTTTAGTTTTCACCAAAAGTGATATTCCTTTTTTATAAACGTCAGATGCCGGAACTTCATAAAATTCTGTTGGTGTCATTTCATAATACCAAACCAAAGGACCTTTTGTTGCATCATTGGTCATTTTTAATGCTTCATTTGAGTTCTGCCAAGGTTTTTCACCAGTTCCATTCACCAAAGGATGTCCAAGTGGATGTTCTTTTGGATTCCAAGTCCAAATATAAAATGGACCCGTACTGTCTTTACAACTTGTATTTGTAGTTTTAGTTAAATCTACATAAATTCTTATTGGCTTGGTAACGTCTGGATTTTCAGGTTCAATCCAACTTGCTTGTCCAAATACTTTAGCGCTTAATAAACTAAAGGTAATTAATAATGTTATTATTCTTTTCATTGATTTTTCTCCTTTATAATTTATTTTCTTTCAAATTCTAACACGTACGAAAACTTTAATTCAGTTCCACAATACACAGGTTTGCGAAACTTTAAAACTGAATCAACAGTTCTGATTGAAGCACCTAAAGGCAAGCTAAATTCTGTTCCACCAGTAGGAATAAAAGTTACCATAGTAGGAAAATCATTGTTATCAAAACTCCATTTTCCGGTTGGAGCTTGAAAAAAGTTAATCAATACATTTGAAGTATCAACCGTGTAATTTCCAATATTATTTGCGTAAGTAAACGTAATATTGGGTTGTGTTTTACTGAAGTTTTTCACTGTAAAAAAATCACCCATTGAGGTAGTTTCTTTTATTAGCGAAAGTTCATCAACCATGCTACATCTTTTTAATTCCCAATGAGCAGTAATTCCATCTATTTTACTAGAAGGAACGCCAATGTCTTTTATTTCTTTTTTGCAAGCAATTACACTTATTAAAATGCTTGCTATAATTATTGCTTTTTTCATTTTTTTATTTAAAATTAGTTACAAGTTTGTAAAGGGTTTTGAGAAAATCCAATAGTTACTTCTGTTTGTGGATATGAAAATATAAGTCCATTGCAATTAAATGCAGCGTTTCTAATAGTATTTGGTGTTTGAATTTCTCCATTTGCACCTATTCTTTTAAAAGTTTGAATTCTATCTCCTTCTAATAAAAACTCTCTTCGTCTTTCTTCTCTTACTCTAAATTTAATTACTTCGGCTAATTCAGAACCAGACAATATTTTAGATGTTGCATTGATGTAAGAACGAGTGATGATTTTATTTACATCGGAAGCTGCAATTGAAAGGTTTTGGTTAGTAATTGCCAATGCTTCTGCACGCATTAAATACATGTCTGTTAATAATAAATAAGGCACATCAAAATAGTCGTAATTATATTTAGCAGAACCATATACTTCATCCGCTTTTCCTTTATTAATTATTTTTATTAAGTTAATTCGTTTATCAGTTGTATCTTGAATCATGTAATTATATGCCAATGAAGAAATTTGCATATTTGGAATTGCAACATTATCACTTCTATAATTTCCTGTATATCCTGCAGCTCTATTGTCTCCAGTTCCTGTACTTACAAATTGGAACAAATATTCTTTATTAAAACTTTTGTTGTCAAAATGATTTAAACTATCGCTTAATACTAAACTACTATTGCTTAGCAAGTCATTTAAAACATCAATTGCTTTTTGATATTGATTACTTTGAAAATAAACTTTGGCCAATAATGCTTTTGCAGCATTTTTATCAGCATGCGCTTTTTTTACTGTGTTCAAAGGATGTGCAATTGGCAATAAAGCTATAGCATCTAACAAATCATTTTCAATTGCTTCATAGGTTCCGTTAATGGTACTTCTTAAAACAGGCGCAATGGTTACAATTTTTCTAATTGGAATTCCTAATTGAGTACCATTTGCATTTACTAATGGGGAGGTTCCTTTTGGATGTGCATATAATTTTGCTATTTCAAAATGTGACAATGCACGAATAAACTTGATTTCACCTTCTAATATACTTTTGTTAAAGAAGGTGTCATTCTCAAATTTTTGAATATAATCTAAGCAAGTATTTGCACGAAATACACAACGATAAATTCCTTTAAAATTATCGTTAGACGAGCTATTAAATGGAATTACGCCTCTAGTATACATTTCTTTTCTATCACCATTTATATTAAAATCAGCTAATTCATCGCCTAACAAATCGTTATAAATTTGAGCTGTACCATTTAATCTATTTGCTAAAGCATCGTAAGTAGAATTTACTATTCTTACTACATCTTGCCCACTTTTAACGGCTTCATCTTCTAATAATAATCCTTCAGGTTTAATTTCTGTCCAACTTGTACATGAACTAAATCCTATAATTAATATGCTTACTATAATTGTTATTTTATTTATTTTTTTCATTTTCAATTTCCTCCTTTAATTAAAATCCAACATTTATTTGAAACGAATAAGTACGTTCTTGTGGTGGCGTTAAATAAGTAATATTAGGACTCATGTTTCTATCTGTTGCATTTTCAAAATCACGAGCAATTTCAGGATCTAAACCTGAATATTTTGTTAAAGTAAAAATATTAGTAGCAATAATTGCTAGGCGAACAGAGCGAACTTTCTTTAATTTTTTTATTGCATTTGGTTGTAAATTATAAGCAAATGTTACATTACGCAAACGAGCAAAAGTAGCATCATGTAAAAACTGAGTAGTGTTAATCCAAACTGTATTAGAACCATAGTTTGCTTCATTTAAAGTTAAGCGAGCATATTGTGCATTGTCGCCAGGTTTTTGCCATCTATCAAACAAATCAGTTCTCATATTCCAATCTGTTACCACTCCTAATTGACGTTTTGCCGATGATTCATAAATATTTCCACCAAGTACAAAGTTTATTAATACACTTAAATCGAAACCTTTATATGAAAAAGTATTGGTCATACCACCTGAAGCGTCAGGTAAAACACTACCTACTCCCACTCTATTTGCAATATCCCATTTACTAGTTGCATTACCATTAATGTCTAAATAAACTGGTAAACCTGTTTGTTGGTCAATATGACTAAAACGTACTAGGTAATTTGTTCCAATAGGGCTACCAATAATTGGTCTAGTATCATTTGTACCTCCACCAACTGCATCTTGTGAATAAGCACCAATATCATCAATTGAATTCCAAATTTTTGTGATATTAAAATTTGTATTCCATTTAAATTTGCCTACTAAATTCCTCGTTTTTATTCCAAATTCTAAACCTTTATTAGTAATTTTACCAACGTTTGCAGTATAATTATCCATACCTGTAGAAGGTGAAATAGCTAAACCCTCAATAATTACATCAGAAACTCTTCTATCGAAATAATCAACGGTAGTAAAAATTCTATCATTAAATAAACCTAATTCCATACCCGCATCCCAAATAAATGAAGTTTCCCAACGTAAGTTTGGATTAGCTGCTTGAGTTGGATAAGTTATTGGCAAACCATTATAATTTCCATTGGTGTTATAAGTTAAAAAACGAGCGTTTCCATTTATATTTGAATTTCCACTTCTACCAGCACTTGCACGTAATTTTAAATAGGAAATAGTTTTATTATTTCTTAAAAAATTCTCTTCACTTAATAACCAACCTGCCGAAACAGCTGGCATAAATGCAACTCTATTGTTTTCACCAAAGCGCGATGACCAATCTGCGCGTAAAATTACTTGCGCAAAATATTTGTCTTTAAATGAATAATTTATTCTGCTAAAATAACTTAAAAACGCCCATGCATTTCCTGGAGCAACTTGGTTTTGGTATAAACTATCAGGTGTTTTATCGTAAAAAGTTCCAGTAGTTTTTTCAGTTCTTTGGGTAACTACTGATGCTGTAGATTTTTGGAACTCATTTCCTAACATAAAGCTAAATTTATTATTATCATTAGGATTATAATTATAAGTTGCAGTAGCAAAATAGTTATAATTTTTAGTAGTGGTTCCTACTCTATAAGCATTTCCACCAACTGAATCAGCTATGTTTAATAGTTTTGTGCTGTTAAATTGGTCATCATATAATTGCATATAATCATAACCACCTTGCCCTCTAATATATAAATTTTTTATTGGGTTATAATCAATTGCAATGTTGTTAATTGCTCTTGTTTCACCCACTCTCCAAATTTTTTGCTCTTGTGCAATTAAAGGATTATCGCCATTTCTAAAATAAGTACTATCACCATTTGCACCACCTACTTTAGTAGGATAAATAGGTAAAGCTGTACTCATAGCCGAACCTAAACCGCCTGCCCAACCACTATTTACTCTATAATTATTCCCTTGTGAAATACTTGAATTGGTAGATATTTTTAATTTCTTAGAAAGATTGAAATCTAAATTCAATCTACCAGCCAATCTATTATAACTATTTCCTACTAAAAAACTTTCATTATTACTGTAAGATATACCTGCATAATAATTTAATTTTTTATAAGCATCGCTTATCGACAAATCATAGTTTTGTTTAATTCCAACTCTAGTAGTTAGTTTTACCCAATCAGTATTATTTTGACTTGCTTTATTATAAGCAGCTGCTCTTGCTGCTTCCGATGATTGAGAAGAAGAATAACCAGGTAACCAAACATGTCCAGTTCCACCATCATTTTCCCAAGCTTCTTGACGTAATTGTAAATATTGTTGTGTATTTAACATATTAGGCAAAGCCGTAGGTTGTGATGTTCCAAATGTACTTGTAAAATTAATTGTTGGCGATTTATTCAAACCTTTTTTTCCGCGTTTGGTGGTAATTAAAATTACACCATTTGCACCTCTAGAACCATAAATTGCGCTAGCACCAGCATCTTTTAAAACGTCAATTGTTTCAATGTCATTTGGGTTAATGGATGCCAAAGGATTGTTATTCATTCCTCCACTATTTCCATTTAAAAAATAATCTTGCGTAATTGGAATTCCATCAATAACGTATAAAGGATCTCCACCAGCTCCAATAGATGCAATTCCCCTAATACGAACTACTGCTCCAGAACCTGCTAAACCGCTTCCAGTAGTAACGTTTACACCTGCTAATTTTCCTTGTAAAGCCGATTCAAAACTTGGAACAGGCATGTCATTTAATGCCTTTCCTGTAATTTGGGCAACTGCGCCAGTTATTTCTCTTTTTCTTTGAACTCCATAACCTACTACTACTACTTCATCTAACTTTTTCTGATCTTCTTTTAAAATTATATTTATAAAAGCGCCACTTGAAGTTACTTCTACTTCTTTGTATGCTGTGTTTGAACCTAAACTTGAAATTTTTAATTTGTATTTTCCTATAACTACATCTTTAATTTCAAAAACACCACTTTCATTTGTAAATGTTCCTTTTTTTGTTCCTTCAATCATCACAGTTGCACCTACCATTGGCACTTTCTTTTCATCTTCAACTCTTCCTTTAATGCTTTGAGCAAAAACAGAAGCGGAGAGACAAATGCTAATTAACGTTAATAGTAATATTCTCTTCATATATTTATTTTTTTCTAATATTTGTGTTTAATGTATTTCTCTTAAAATTAGTTAATTAAAAGCTTAGTGGA
>CAIUQQ010000272.1 GCA_903901345.1 uncultured Bacteroidota bacterium
ATTCCAATCTATAGGTTCTATGCACTTTGGTAGTTTTAGCCCCTAATTTTTCAAACAATCCATGCATTTTTGGGTTAAAATCACCAATCCAACCTAACTCAGAAGTATTGATTTTAGGATACTTTAAAAGTGCTTCATATAAACTAATTATCATTCCGGATTCAATTCCTTTTTCTTGATATTCAGGAATTACACCAAACACTTCTCCCCTAATTCTATTCACTTTCCCAAAGTTTTTGTAATATAAAAATTGAAGCATTGCTAACCAATTCATTTTACCATTCAGCTCTTTAAAAATTTGGTTTACATCTATAACACTCACATAAAAACCAATTGGTTTTCCGTTAGCATAAGCAAACCAAATGGCTTCTTCCAAAATTATTGGCTTTAACTCTAACATTTCGGCCATGATGCGTTCTTTGGTCATTGGTACAAAATCTTCGCGATGTGCCCAGGCTTTATTATAAATTTCAACAAAGTCAAGACCAAATCGTTCTAATTCGTTCATTTTAAAATGCTCAAAACTATAATCAGGATTTTGCATTACTCGTGCCGAAAGTTTTTTAAAGCGCTCCATATCAAAATTAGCATAAGTAATTTCACTGGTAGTTTGCTCGGTATGCTGCTTAAAACCAAAATCTAAAAAGTGTTTTTCATAATATTCCCAATTGAAGTTTTCTTTATATGAAGGATTTTTATATCCAGCAACCATTAAGCCCCAAAAAGCATTTTTTTCACCAAAATTAATTGGCCCATTTACTACATTTATCCCCTCAGACTTCAACCAATTGGTAGCAGTATTAAATAATAATTTCGAAGCATCTGAATCATCAATACATTCATAAAAACCAATTCCACCAATGTGTCCTTTATCTTTAAATTGAGTCGTATCGTAAAAAGCCGCAATCCTCCCAATGGCTTGTCCTTGCTCGTTATTTAATATCCATTGCTTGGCTTTACCTGTTTTAAAATGTATGTTTTCATTGGCATCAAAAACCTTTTTTATGTCTTTATCTAATGGGCAAATCCAATCCTTATTTCCTTTATAAATGATGCGATGTACATTGATAAATTCTTTGAATAATGCTGGAGTATTAACTTCTTGTATTTTCATTTGGTTGATGCTATAAAAAGACAAACCTATTACTTTTTGAGCAATAGGTTTATTTTTAAATTGTTTCTGATATTTGTATGTAAATTAAAGTCTTCTGAACAAAGCTTCAATCGTTTCAATGCTTACTTTTTCTTTCCAATCAGTTCCAATGGCATGATTCCACATATGCGGTAAGTTATAAGCTACATGCGCCATTGCGGTTATTTCTGCATCACTCCAGTTTTTACTTAAGCCTTGTGGCAAAGTTATATTGTGTTTTGCAAGCATGGTATTGAATTCCGCTACACCTTCAGGATAATAATCGGCTAAATGTTGAAATGCTAAGCAGTTTGCATAGCAATGTTTTTCACCAAATATTTTACTTAAGCCATAACTTAAAGCATGACAAACACCCACTTCACTATAAGTTAAACTAAGGCCACCCATTAACGAAGCAACCATTAATTTATCATCGTTTTCTGGACTTTGTCCGGCAGTTTCACTTAAATAAATATCCTTGCATAGTTTTAAACTTTGTTCGCCATAAGCCATGCTGTATGCATTATTTAAAATACCATCACGACTTTCAATGCAATGAATAAAAGTATCCATTCCAGTATAAAACCATTTATCTACAGGAACAGTCGCAGTAAGCTCAGAGTCTAGTATTACTTGGTCAAAGATGGTCCATTCGCATTTTAAACCTAGTTTTTTTTCTGGTCCGGTAAGCACTGCAGTCATGGAACATTCAGCACCAGTTCCCGAAATAGTTGGCACACCAACATGGTAAACGCCTGGTTTTTTTATTAGGTTTAAGCCTTGGTAATTTTGCGATGGCCCTTCATTGCAAAGCATTAATGCAAGTGCTTTAGCAATATCCATAATACTACCACCACCAATTCCAATAACGCCACTTGGCAAACCTTTTCCTGCTAATATTTCATCACGAAGTTGATCTATTTGCTCAGTAGTTGGTTCGTGAGGATCTACGTCAATAAAATAAACAGTGTCTTCAGGTTGATTTTGAAGCTTATTTTCTAAATCTTTTCCTTTAAAATAGTTATCTACTATATAAACAAAATATTTATTGTTTTCGCTGCGCTTTGGCGCAATAATTTCGGCTAATTGTCCAAAACTTCCACGACCAAAAACTGTTTTTTCTATACTTTTAAAATTTTTATGCATTCTGTTTATTATAATCCATTTATTTTATCAATGATTTTTTTTGTATTTATGTCTTCTAAAACATTTTTTTTTCTTAATTCAATTTGTTTTTTATAAAATTCATAAATATTATTTTCTTGTTCTAGAAAAATTGTGAGTGATTTTATTTCATTAAATTCAATATCATATATTGTTTCATTAATTACTTTATTAGGATCTACCTGAATCATATAATAATCTTTTTTGTTCAATTTATCTAGTTCATAATTTAAGTTGAAATATTCTTTATGTGTAACTTTTGAATCTTTAAACTCTTTATATTCAATCTTTGTATTTTTATATTTCCAAACAGCTAAATTATTTCTATTTGGTCGCAAATTGTTATATTCTTTCATTTTATTTATTGCAGACTCCCTATCGTAATAATATCTATTCCAATCTTTCAAATCAATTAAAGAAATATCTTTATTTGATTTGACATTATTTATCAAATTAGGAGGTCCAAATGCATTAATTAAAGTTTCATAAATTTCATAG
>CAIUQQ010000273.1 GCA_903901345.1 uncultured Bacteroidota bacterium
AACAGCACCTACAAGAAATTGGCGGTTCAGTGGTTAAATGAAGCTTTGTGCTTCGTATCAAGTTCAGTGGTGGCAGACAGTTTTCGTCTCCGAAATCGCCAACTTCTTGTAGCTGCAAAACGTTACCGCCAATGGCACGACCAAAGTTTTTAAAAGAGCTTGCAAAGCCAACACAATAGAAAAATTAGTAAAGAGCAACCAACGAAGAAGAACCCCGAACCGATAACATATAAGGCTTAAACGCAGATTATATAAAAAATAGAGGATTAGATGATGGATTTATTAAACAATATCTTTATGATTATATCAAATTTGGGAAAGTAAAAAGGAAAGATATTAATAATTTTATTTGGGAAAACTATCTAATACGCTAAACGAATAAAAGAAAACAAATAAAATTAAAAATCTGTTGCAGGAATTACGAAAAGAGGGCAAAATCATTTCTCCTGAATATGGATTTTGGCAAATTATATAGACATCTTTAGACATCTTTGAATCATAAATTTTTTACAAATAAATTATAGATTACGAATGAACAAATACAATCCAAATATTCACCACCGCAGGTCAATCCGTTTAAAAGGATACGATTATTCGCAGGCAGGTTTGTATTTTATTACCATTTGCGTAAAAGACAGGGAATGTTTGTTTGGTAAAATTGAAAACAATGAAATGATATTAAATGATGCTGGCATAATGTTAAACAAATGGTGGAAAAAAATACCCGAAAAATTTCCTGATATTGAATTGGATGTTTATCAGATTATGCCCAATCATTTTCATGCAATTGTATTTAACACAGGAATTGGCGTAGGGGCGAACCCATGTGTTCGCCCCATTTCGGATAATGAAAATGATTTATACATCAATCTGGATGCACCTACCCCAATATTGGGCGAACACATGGGTTCGCCCCTACATGGTATTGTGCAATGGTTTAAAACAATGTCAACCAATGAATATATTCGCGGTGTAAAAACATTGGGATGGAAACCTTTCAATGGGAAATTGTTGCAACGTAATTATTACGAACATATCATCAGGAATGAAAAATCGTATCAAACCATTGCGGATTACATTGTAAATAATCCTGCAAAATGGGAAGATGATAAATTTTATATGAAATGAAATTTACAGAAGAAAAATTATGAAAGGCATTAATAATTATGAATAACAGCAATATAATCATATACCAAAATACTACTATTCTTAGTCTGATAATCATTATCATTCCCTTTCCATTGAATTGGAATCCATAAACCATTCACATAGTTCTAAAAACCCTTTACAGGCTTGCTATAAAGGTAATTTTTGGGGTTAAGCTATTGGTGATTCATTAGGTTTTGGAAATATCTTTAATGTAGTTAAAGTACAAACAAATTACTCCACCGTTTCTACATTTGGGTCTTTAATTTTATCCGTTTTGGTAATTCCAGTTAAAATTTCAATGTTAATTCCATCGCTTAATCCAGTTTTCAAAAATCGTTTTTCAAAAACTTGAGGTGCCGTTTCTACCTCCACAAAAGTTTTTCCATTATCAAACTGTAAAACACCTTCGGGTAAAGCCAAAACTTTGTCTTTTTTAGCCAAAACAATATCGGCAGTGCTGCTGTAACCAGCACGTAAAAACACCCCTTTTTGTAAATTTACTTTAGCTTTTATTTGAAACTGAATGGCACCATTTTCTTTGATTCCTTTTGGAGCTATGTATTCTAAATTGGCATTGAATTTTACCGTATCCAATGCGCCAATGGTGAGTATTAAATCCATTCCTGGTTTAATTTTACCCACTTCGCTTTCATCTACTTTTCCGTCAAAAATCATTTCACCCATATCAGCAATAGAAGCAATGGTAGTTCCTTCGTTAAAGTTATTACTTTCTATTACACTTCCGCCTTCTTTAACAGGAATATCCAAAATCATTCCATCAATGGTGCTTCGCACAATGGTATTGGTAACTTTTCCGCCTAATTTGCTTACCCCTTCTTTGATTAAAGCCATGTTGTTTTCGGCTGCATCTAGTTCTTCTTTTGTACTTTTGTATGCCAAAGCAAAAGGTTGGTATTCTGACAATGAAATCATTTTTTGATCAAACATTTTTTGATTTCTATCAAAATCAATTTTTGCATTTTCAAATGCCAATTTAGCACGGGTAATTCTACTTTCAGCATTGGCCAAATTAATCATGTTTGGAATAATTTTGATGCGAGCAATCATATCGCCTTTGCTAACATGCGTGCCAGCAATTACAAATATTTTTTCAATAATTCCCGAAACTTGAGGCTTAATATTTATTTCTCTGCGAGGAACAATACTTCCAGTTGCCAAAGTCTTTTTTACTATATCGGTTTCAAATGCTTGCGTTGTTTTATAAACCGTTGGCTTTTCTTGGTTTTTGTTGTACAAATAATAAATGGTGTACACAAACAAAATGCCTAAAGCTATAAAAACTACTGTTCTAATAATGTTTTTCATTTTAATTTTCTTACTAATAATCTAGTGGTAATTCCCGTATTTATTTAATTTTCCAATTATTGTTTTACCCAATTATTAATCAATCATTTTATAACCTTTAGCAATTCCTAATTCCACCGCTTTATACAAATTCACCAATCCACCTGTTACCGATATATCGCTAAGCATGGCTTTAGTATTGGTACCAGGAATAAATACTTTCTTGTTGTATTTGATAGCTGATTCTAAAATCAATGCTTTGGTTTGGTCTGCTGTAATTTCAGGGAAATATGAACGCAATACCGCAGCTACTCCGGCTACTACAGGCGCTGCCATACTTGTTCCACTAAATGATGCATATTTATTTTCAGAAATAGTGGAATAAATATCAAATCCAGGAGCAAAAACATCTACTGTTTGTTTTCCATAATTACTAAAAGGAGCTGTTAAATTTTTCTTTTTCATCCAAGTGCTTGCACCAACTTCTATCCAACTTGTGGCTTTTTCTGTGGTGTTAAAATACCTAGGCGTTGGAAAATTTTCAATTGTATCGGTATTACTATCATCGTTTCCAGCTGCGTGAATTAACAGAACATCTTTGCTAATAGCATATTTTACAGCTTCATCTACCACTTTTTTGTTTGGCGAAAGTGCTTTTCCAAAACTCATGTTTATAATTTTTGCACCGTTATCAGCAGCATATCTTATTGAATTTGCAATGTCTTTATCGCGTTCATCTCCATCAGGAACTACGCGTAAAACCATAATTTTAGTATTGTCAGAAACGCCTTTTATTCCTAAATTATTGTTCCTAACAGCAGCTATAATTCCCGCTACGTGAGTTCCATGATCTCCACCAGGACTGCTCACTCGGTTATTACCATAGTTTTTTTCAGTTACATTGCTGTAATTGTCACCAATATATTTTCTGCTGTTAAACTCTTTGTTTAGTTGGAATGCTAATTGCGTTTTAAAATGTTCCTTTGCTCCTTGTAAACCCATTAACAAACTAGCTATTGGTTGTTTTCTTTTTACTGCCATCGAAACATTTTTTACTGCCAATCCATCAAACATATTAGTAACAGGAAATGCCTTTAATTCTTTTTCAGTTGGCATATCTGTTTTTACAAAATCTTTCAATTTTATAATGCTTTCTTCAATTTGACTATAAATTAAAGACATTTTAGTAGCCTCATCAAATTTTTTCAAATAAAGCTTTTCTGCTTTTTTAAATATTTCAAACGATTCTTTGTCATTATTACTCACTTCATTGGCTTTTAAGCCAATAAATTTATCGTAATACATGGCATATACGCGGGTAACTTCCAAATTATCTTCTTTAACATTACTGTCTAAACCGCCAATATAATTCCAACCATTATTGTCGTCAATATATCCATTGTTATCGTCATCTTTTCCGTTTATATTGTCATCATTTGTATTGATCCAAATAATGCTTTTTAAGTCTTCGTGAGTAACTTCAGTTCCACCGTCAATAACAGCTACAATAACGGTCTTCGACTTTTTATTTTTCAATAAATCAGTATACGTTTTTTCTGTGCTAACACCATAAACTTTGTCTTTTTTGTAATCTAAATTAAACCAATTATCAGGTGCTTTTTTCTGAGCATTAACATTTGAAAAAAGAATGCCTAAGGCAATTACTAAATAAACTTTTTTGATATTTTTAAAATTCATACTTTTGGTAAATAAGGGTTGCAATAAAGCACAAAAAAGAAAGATTACCATCCTGAAAAATGTTGAAAATGACCATAAAATTGTTGAGTGGTAAAAACTTAAGCTCAATTTGAAAATAAAAGTGTTGAAATGATGTTGTAAAAAAATATTGAAAAAACTTAAAAACATAAAAAGTTTTGTGTGCAATTTTATTAAATTGCAACGTTTTATATAAAACAATTTTTTTAGAACATCATTTTACTTCCAACTTATAACAGAAAAAACAGCATAAATGGGCCTATTTAGTTTTTTAACACAAGATTTAGCTATTGATTTGGGAACAGCAAATACCTTAATCATTCACAAAGACCAAGTTGTAGTTGATGAGCCATCAATTATTGCCATCAACAGAAGAAATGGAAATGTGATAGCAGTAGGAAGTACTGCCCAACAAATGCATGGTAAAGTGCATGAAGATATTAAAACAATTAGGCCATTGAAAGATGGAGTAATTGCCGATTTTCAAGCAGCCGAACACATGATTCGTGGATTAATAGGCATGATTCCACAAACCAATAAATTTGTAAAACCTCAACAGCGCATGGTTATTTGTATTCCTTCGGGAATTACAGAAGTAGAAAAACGTGCCGTAAAAGATAGTGCTGAACGTGCTGGCGCAAAAGAAGTTTACCTGATTCACGAACCTATGGCAGCTGCTATTGGTATTGGTATTGACGTTTTTGAACCAATGGGAAATATGATTATTGATATTGGTGGTGGTACTACAGAAATTGCGGTAATCGCTTTAGCTGGTATTGTTTGCGACCAATCAATTCGCGTAGCTGGAGATGAATTTACTGATGATATTTTAGATTATATGCGCAGACAACACAATTTATTGGTTGGTGAAAGAACTGCTGAAAGAATTAAAATAGAAGTGGGTTCTGCTTTAAGTGAATTAGAAAATCCTCCTCAAGATTATGCCGTTAATGGCCGCGATTTAATGACAGGAATTCCTAAACAAATTAGTGTAAGTTATTCAGAAATTGCTGCAGCTTTAGATAAATCAATTTCAAAAATAGAAGAAGCTATTCTTCGTGCTTTGGAGTTAACTCCTCCCGAACTTTCTGCCGATATTTATTCAACTGGTTTATATTTAACTGGTGGTGGGGCTTTGCTTCGAGGACTAGATAAAAGAATTTCTGCTAAAACTAAATTACCTGTGCATGTAGCTGAAGATCCTTTAAGAGCAGTAGTTAGAGGAACTGGTATGGCACTTAAAAACTTAAAAAGCTATAAGTTTTTAATGACTTAGCCTTTAACTAATAACAGTACTTTTTTAAAAAATTTATTTAAAACAAATAACAAACCCAAAAAACAAAATAGCTTTTGAATGGTATCAATGGCTAAGAAAAAAACATGAAGAACCTAGTATTTTTTATATATAAGTATTATGTATTTTTTATGTTTTTAGCATTTGAATTTTTTGCGTTAATAGTATTGTTCCGATTTAATAATTACCAACAAGCTAGTTTTTTAAATTATACTTCTAGCACTAGTTCCACTATTTTTAATACCATTAACAGTACAACTGGTTATTTTAATTTAAAAACCTTAAACGACAGTTTACAGTTAGAAAATGCTCGATTGCGTACGCAATCATTGCAATCTTATTACCAAAATGGTATTACCAAAACAGAAGTTAATGACACCCTTTTTAAACAACAATATTTTTACATTTCGGCACAAGTAGTAAATAATTCAATTAGCAAACGCAATAATTTTATTACCATTGACAAAGGTGCATTTCATGGCGTTAAACGTTTTGATGGTGTAATTTGTCCAAATGGCGTTGTGGGAATTGTTTGGCAAGTAACGCCTTATTATAGTTTGGTTCAATCGGTGCTAAACAGCAAAAGTAGTACTGGCGCAAAAATTAAAAAAACGGGTGATATTGGTTCAATCACTTGGGATGGAAGCAATGCATTATTTGCACAATTAAGTAAGGTAAATACTTATGTTCCTGTTGCTATTGGCGATGAAGTGGTTTCTACTGCTCAATCAGCTTCCTATCCTGAAGAAATTCCAATAGGTAAAATAGTAAAAATAGACCGTAATCCTGAAAAAAACGATTACGATATTACCATATTAATTCATACGCCATTTAGCCGTTTAAAAAACGTGTATGTAGTAAGAAATTTATTCAAAGAAAGTCAGCATGCAGCCGAAGCAAAAGCGTTAGAAGAGGAGGCAAAACAATGATCATTGATTCACTGAATTACCTGTTAAAATTTGTTTTATTAGTATTTCTGCAAATTGCTATTATTAACAATATTGATTTAAGCACCTATGTAAATCCTTATATATATGTAGCTTTTATTTTAAGTTTACCTTATAATACAAAACCTTGGGTGGTGTTGGTTTTAAGTTTATTAATAGGTATGACCATGGATTCATTTAGCAGTTTACCTGGCCCACATATTGCCGCAACAGTTTTAATGGGTTATTCGCGCAGGTTTTATATTATGTTTAGCACCAATAAAGACGATCAGAACGCACCAATAAAACCTAGCATAAGTACAAAAGGGCCAATTGGATTTATGATTTATGCTTTAGTCATGGTTTTTATTCATCACTTTATGTTGTTTTTCTTAGAAGCATTTTCGTTTAACCAATTCTTTTCTACGCTTGCCCGCATTTTCTTCAGCACATTATTTACCGTATTATTAATTATATTAGGTCAGTTGCTGTTTTATAAAATTGCTAAGAAATAATTGAGCAATTTTTTATTTATACCTCAAATTGGTTTTTGCTTTCCTAACAAAGGATTGACTTAATTGATTGGATGCCTTGTTAAATAATCTTTCAGGATGCCACTGAATTCCAGCAGCAAAAGGATGTGAATTATTTTTCCATTCAATGGCTTCTATAATTCCATCGCTGCTTTTGGCAGTTATTTTAAATTTTGTTGAAACTTTTTTTACCGCTTGATGGTGAGAACTATTGACCATTAAACTATCCAAGTTCATTGTTGTTTTTATCCACGATTTATTATTTACATAAACCCAATGTGCAGAATCAATTCCGATTTGAGCATGTTTCAAATCCGATTTGATGGCTTTTGGAATATCTACAATTAAACTTCCACCAGTAGCTACATTTAGTATTTGTTGCCCTCGGCAAATTCCAAGTATTGGTATTTTTCTTTTTAAAGCATAATTTATCAAAACATATTCAATGCTATCGCGGTAGTTATCTATTTTACTACAATCGTTTAATTGGTCAGCTTCTTGATACAAATTAGGGTTAATATCTTCACCACCACCTATTATAATTCCATTGCAATGTTTTAAAAAAAATTGCTGCGAATCGGGAGAAAGAAAATAAAACTCTTTGGTAATTATATTGCTGTCACTTTGCAAAATCCACTTTTTTATATTTTCGTTTTTATCTTTCGAAATCAAAATAATGTTTTGTGCTTGCACAAAAAAATTGCAAAGCAAAAAAACAAAAACAAACAGCAATTGACACTTTTTCATATTTCAATGATATAAAATGTTTGGGATAAAAATGCTGATGAGCTTTAAATTTTTTTCAATCTTAAGAAAATATACGGTTTTATAGGTTTTTATTCTTAAAAATTACTAAAAACTAGACTTCCATTTATAATTATTGAATAAGTGTTACAAATCACCTTGTTTTTGATTGGTTTTTAACGACATTTGCGCTGCTTTACAAAAAATTGAATGAATAATATAGCTGAGCTAAAACCTTTATTACTAGCCAACACAAAACCTAAAATAGTAATTACTACACACCATAAGCCCGATGCCGATGCGCTTGGATCGAGCTTAGGTTTATACAATTTTTTGTTGCAATTGAACATTACTTCACAAGTAATAACTCCAACCGATTATGGCGTTTTTTTAAACTGGATGCCAGGCGAAAAAACAGTAATTAATTATGAAGAAGAAACTGAATTAGCTACTCAAATGGTAGCTGATGCCGATTTTATATTTTGTTTAGATTTTAACGCATTAAAAAGAATCAATCTTTTGGGTGATTTAGTGGCTAAATCAGCCGCTAAAAAAGTAATGATTGACCATCATTTAGAACCAGAAAATTTTGACGATTATAGATTATGGACCAGCAAAGCCAGTAGCACTTGCGAATTAATTTATTGGTTTATTCAAACTTTACAATTTGAACATTTGGTAAATAAAGAAATTGCTTCGTGTTTATATGCTGGTATAATGACCGACACCGCTTCGTTTAAACACGGAAGCACCACCCCAACTACACACAGAGTTGCAGCCGAATTATTAGAAAAAGGTGCTGAAAGCAATTTAATTTTTGAAAATATTTACGATAATTATTCAGAGAACAGAACACGATTTATTGGTTTCTGTTTAAATGAAAGAATGCAAATATTGCAGGAATATAAAACAGCAATTATTTTAGTTTCTGCAGAAGATTTAGAAAAATATAATATTATTGTTGGTGATTCTGAAGGATTGGTAAACTATGGTTTGTCGATAGAAGGAATTAAGTTTTCAATATTAGTAGTGGATAGAACCTCTGCACGAAAAATGAGTTTTAGAGCCAAAGGCAATTTCCCTGCAAATGAATTTGCAAGAAAATATTTTAACGGTGGCGGACATTTTAGTGCTGCTGGTGGGGAAAGTAAGGATACTTTAGAAAACATAGAAATACAATTGAAAGATGCGATAAAGGAATACGCAGCATATTTAAAATAATAAAAATAAATAAATAAAAATAAAATGAGAAAATTAGTAATGATTACGGCTGCGTTAGCCATGTTTGGAGTAAGTAGCTGTGGCAAAAAAATGCAAACTACTGAAGGTGGAATGTCATATAGAATTATAGAAAGTTCAGACACTGCACGCTTAATTACAAAAGGCGATTTAATGATGATTCAAATGGTTGGATTATGTCCGCTTGCTGATTCATTAGGTGGAAAAGATACGACTGTTTTTGATTCGTATAAAATGGGTAAAGCATATTTTATTCCTGCTGACGAAACTACTTTAAAAGATGTATTTATGATGTTACATAAAGGCGATAGCGCTGAATTTACTGTGAGTGCTGATAGCTTATTCTTAAAAAGTTTTGGTCAGCCTGCTCCAGGTTTTTTAAAACCAGGTGGAAGCATTCATTTTTATGTAAAAGTGGAAAATGTTTATAACCAAAGCGAATTAGAAACCATGCGTGGCGAAGAAAAAGCAAAAGCAGTTTTAGCCGATTCATTAGCTGCAACTTCATATTTGGCTAATTTAACGGGTGTTCAAACTACTGCTTCTGGTTTAAAATATGTAATTACAAAACCAAGCACAGGTAAAATGCCTAAATTAGGCCAAGAAGTAGAAATGCTATATACTGGACTTTTGTTAAACGGAACTAAGTTTGATGAAAACCAAAATGCTGCAACTCCTTTTAAATTTACAGCTGGTATGCGTCAAGTAATAGCAGGTTGGGACGAAGCAGTTCTATTATTGCACGAAGGCGAAGAAGCTAAGTTTATTATTCCTGCTCGTTTGGCTTATGGCGAACAAGGTGGCGGACCAATTCCTCCTAACTCAACGCTTATTTTTGATGTTAAATTATTGAAAATAAATCCAGCTCCTACAAAACCAGCAGCTGCTGATCACAAATAATGAAATATAAATTTTTAACCATCTTGTTTTTAAGTTTATCAGTTTTGGCCATTGCTAAAACTGATAAACTTTTGGGCAATGGAATATTCAGTGCCAATCAAAAAGGGAAGCCTGAAACAGGAAAAAAACCTGTCAAAAAAAGTGCTGTATCAAATAAAACAATTAGCTATAAAATTATAAAAACAAATAGCCAAGAAAGAGCAGTAAAATCAGGTGAGTTACTCATGATTCATTTGTTTGGAACAGGAAAATTAGCCGATAATAGAGATACCATTTTATTTAGTTCTTATGCCGCTGGCAATCCATATTTTATTCCTGCAGATGAAGCTACATTAGGTAAAGTTTTTTTAACCCTTAGAAAAAATGATAGTTTAGAAATGGATGTTTTTGCTGATTCATTGTTTACAAACAGTTTTAAACAATCGGCACCATCTTTTTTAAAGCAAAATAGTTACATACATTTTATAGTAAAAGTTGAAAATGTATTTAACCAAAAAGAATTAGAAGAACTTAAACAAGCAGAGCAAATAAAAAGAGCTAGCAAAGATTCAGCAGAAATAAATGCATTGCTTGCAAAATATAAAGATATTAAAACAACTGCTTCGGGTTTAAAATACATCATTACTAAGTCAACTACAGGCAAAAATCCTCAAAAAGGTGATGAAGTTCAAATGAATTATACCGGAATGTTTTTAGATGGGAAAAAATTTGATGAGAACTTAAATACAGAAAGTCCATTTAGTTTTAAATTAGGAACAGGCCAAGTAATAGCTGGTTGGGATGAAGGAATTTTGTTGCTTCACGAAGGTGAAGAAGCAAAACTTATTATTCCTTCAGACTTAGGTTATGGTGAGCAAGGAACTGGGCCAATTCCGCCAAATGCAACATTGGTTTTTGATGTAAAATTATTGAAAATTAAACCCAATACTAAATAATGAAAAAATCAGCTATCATCATTGCGTTATTAATTTTTTCAATAACAATAAATGCCCAAACTTGGATAAAAACCGATGGTGGCACTGCTTTTAAATTTATCAGTAAAAACGAAAAAGGGACAAAAGTAATCCCAAACATGATTTTATTAGCTGATTTATATGGCACAGCAAAAAAAGCAAGTAATCCATTAGAAGACACTGTTATTTTTAACAGTGTAAGTAGCGATAAACCTTTTTATATTCCTACTGAACAACCAGGATTACAAAATATATTTTATAAGTTACATGCTGGTGATAGTATAGAAATTAAAATAATTGCTGATAAATATTCCATTGGTTTAGATCAGTCCTTACTCTTTTATTTTGCAGATCAGCAAATTAAGATTAGGAAATTAAAAGTGGTTGGTATTTATGAAACAGGAATAGAGGAGTTAGATCG
>CAIUQQ010000274.1 GCA_903901345.1 uncultured Bacteroidota bacterium
CCTGAAAGGGCGAAATATCATAGCATAGGGTATAGCCCTATGAACACGAACAAAACATGAACATGAACAAAAACATGAACATGAACATGAACACGAACATGAACATAAATTAAACATGAACATATACACGAACAAAACAAGAACAAGAACAAAAATTAAACGATAAACCATATTTGCCATAGGCAATAGTAATAATCCGTAGAGACGACAATTTATTGCGACTCATTAATTGTTATTAGTGACAAACACAACCTCGGGCAGCAATGTCATTTTCTGCTTTTGTCTGCGATATCAGCGTGAAAAACCTATAAGGTTTTAAAAACCTTACAGGTTTTTGTTTCCATTCGTTTTTGTTAAATTGCGATTCTTTAAATTGGTTAAACAAAAAATGTCAAAAATAAAATTTGCTATAATTGGGATAGGTCATATTGGAAAGCGCCACGCAGACATGGTTTTACAAAACAATAATTCTGAGTTAGTGGCTATAATAGATAATAACACTCATTTAGATTTAAAAAACTACCCTGTACCTAATTTTGAAACATTAGACTCATTTATTGAATCATCGGTAAAAGCCGACATTATTTGTATAGCCACTCCAAACTACTTACATTGCAGTCAGGCCATTGACAGCTTAAAACACCAAATGCATGTAATAATAGAAAAGCCAATGGGATTATCGGTTTCGGCTTGTAACCATGTGATTGATATTGCAAAGCAGCAAAATAAAAATGTGTTTTGTGTCATGCAAAACAGGTATTCCCCACCATCTATTTGGCTTAAAGACATTGTTAGTAAAAATTTACTCGGTAAAATATTCCATGTGCAAATCAATTGTTTTTGGAACCGTGATGAAAAATATTACCAAAAGAATGGTTGGAAAGGCAAGTTACAGGAAGATGGAGGTACTTTGTTTACACAGTTTAGTCATTTTGTAGATACCTTATATTGGGTTTTTGGTGACATTACAAATATCAACGCACGATTTAATAATTTTAACCACCAGGAAAGCATTGAATTTGAAGATTCGGGGTTTGTAAATTTCGATTTGGTAAATGGCGGTAATGGAAGTTTAAATTACAGCACATCGGCATATAACAAAAACATAGAAAGCAGCATTACCATATTAGCAGAAAATGGAAGCATAAAAATAGGCGGACAATACATGGAAAAAGTGTTGCATTGTGAAATAAAAAATTATGAAATGCCTAGCTTAGCAGCAACAAATCCGCCAAACGATTACGGTACCTATAAAGGAAGTGCTGCCAACCATGAATATGTAATAAACAATGCCATACAAACGTTACTAGGCCATGAAACCATTAAAACCCCTGCGCATGAAGGAATGAAAATAGTAGAAATAATTGAAAGAATATATAAAACCCGAGATTTGAAAAAATTGAAAAATAAATAAGCATCACTCTGTCTCTCTGTCACCCTGAGCTTGCCGAATGGGTGAACAAATGATAATTAGTGTATGGATTCGGCAAGCTCACCATGACATTGAATTTTATTGTCACTTTGCACTCGCTCGCATCTTGCGAGTGTGAGTTTAATTGGCGTCTCGCCTTTCATAAAATCAGCCGGAGGCTTGTCAATAATTTCACTCGCAAGATGCGAGCGATTGCTTATTTTACTGTCACCCTGAGCTTGTCGAATGGGTGAACAAATGATAATTAGTGTATGGATTCGACAAGCTCACCATGACATTGAATTTTGAAGTAACCTTGAGCCTGCCGAAGTATAAAAATTAATAAAAAAAATGAAAAAATATTCCTCACACCAAACAGCAGTTATTGACGAAGGCTGCACCATAGGAGAAGGCGTTAAAATATGGCACTTCTCGCATATCATGACCAATAGTATCATTGGTAATCAATGTAATATTGGACAAAATGTGGTTGTTAGTCCGGAAGTAGTATTGGGAAAAAATGTAAAAGTTCAAAACAATGTAAGTATTTATACTGGAGTAACCTGTGAAGACGATGTTTTTATAGGTCCAAGTGTGGTATTTACCAATGTGATAAACCCTAGAAGTGCGGTAAACAGAAAAAGTGAATATGCTAAAACCATTGTAAAAAAAGGTGCAAGCATAGGCGCAAACGCCACCATTGTTTGCGGACATAATATAGGTGAATATGCATTTATAGGTGCAGGTGCAGTAGTTACCAAAACCATTCCTGCTTATGCGTTAGTAGTTGGAAATCCTGCAAAACAAATAGGTTGGGTAAGCGAATACGGACACAGACTTAACTTTGATTCTAACGGAATTGCCCATTGCCCTGAAACTAAACAAGAATACCTTTTGCAAAACAATTCAGTAATCAGAACAAAATAATACAAAAACCTCTGTTCTCTCTGTGGTTAAACCTCCGTGTTCTCTGTGAAAAATCTCTGTGTTCTCTGTGGTTAAATAAATAAAAAAATGAAAATAAAAATGGTAGACTTAAAAAGTCAATATTTCAAAATAAAAGCTGAAGTTGATGCTGGCATCCAAGAAGTCATCAACAATACCCAATTCATTAAAGGTCCGCAAATAAAAGTATTTGAAGAAAACCTTGCTCAATATTTAAATGTTAAACATGTAATAGCTTGTGCCAATGGCACCGATGCATTGCAAATTGCTATGATGGCACTAGATTTAAAACCGGGAGATGAAATAATTTTACCTGTTTTTACTTATGTGGCCACTGCTGAAGTAATTGCTTTATTGGGCTTAACTCCAGTAATGATCGATGTTGAACCTGATACTTTTTGTATAGATGTAAATTTGATTGAATCAAAAATAACAAGCAAAACCAAAGCCATTGTTCCAGTTCATCTGTTCGGTCAGTGTGCCAATATGAATGAAATAATGAGTATTGCTAATAAGCATCATTTATTTGTAATTGAAGATACCGCTCAAGCATTAGGCGCATCTTTCGAATTGGCTCAAGATGACAATAGTGTAAAACGAAAAGCAGGAACTATTGGAACAATTGGAACTACTTCATTTTTTCCATCTAAAAACTTAGGCTGTTATGGCGATGGTGGTGCATTAATGACCAATGATGATGAGTTAGCAAAAAAAATTAGAATGATATGTAACCATGGTCAATCAGTGCAATATGTGCATGATGTTATTGGTGTAAATTCAAGACTAGACAGTATTCAAGCAGCCATTTTAAATGTAAAATTACCACATCTAAACAGCTATGAAACTGCTAGAAATGAAGCTGCAAATTGGTATGATGAATTATTGGGTAATCATCCAAATATTATCATTCCTAAACGCAATCTACAATCAACACATGTGTTTCATCAATATACTATTACCCTTCGACAGGCTGAGGGTGACAGAAATTGGAGAGATGAGATTCGTAAACAATTAGCGGATCGAAATATTCCAAGCATGATTTATTATCCTATTGAATTACACAAACAGAAAGCATTTGAAAAATTCAATACCAATAATGACCATTTTCCAGTTTCAGAAATGCTTTGTAATACAGTTTTATCATTACCTATTCATACTGAGATGAACAGAGAAATGGTAGCATACATTTGCAATAATTTATTAGAAATAATAAACAATACCACAAATTAAATTACACAAAATCAGTAGAGACGTCAATTTATTGCGTCTCAATATTGATTTGTAACAAATTCCTATATAGACGTTGCACGCAACGTCTTTTTTTTGTTTTAACAAAATCTATACTAGCGGAAACCTATAAGGTTTTTAAAACCTTATAGGTTTTGTTTTCTCAACTATCCTTATAGTCTGCCGATTTGGATTTGCAATCCAAATCAATTATCCAGGGATTTATAATCCCAAATCATATGCGTCCTCTCCTACAATAAATTACACCTGCGCTTCCTTATTAGGATTGTCTAGTCCTGCCTTGAAGGATTGTTTCTTTAAATTTATACTGAGCCTGTCGAAGTAGCAATTGGAAAAAGAAAGAAGAAAAAAAGGAGAATGATTGTTGCCAAAGGCAAATAAAACTACACATGCTAATAAGAGATTGCTTCATACTTCGCAATGACGTTCTAACAGACTTTGTGCTGGAACAATTGATGTTGGTGACGCTGCGCTATAACAACAACATCGGGCAATGTAGAGTGGTTTGGTGAGGACACCACGGACAAACACATCATCGGGCAAGCCCTGAAAGGGCGAAATATCATAGCATAGGGTATAGCCCTATGAACACGAACAAAAACACGAACAAAAACATGAACA
>CAIUQQ010000275.1 GCA_903901345.1 uncultured Bacteroidota bacterium
CTACACGACGCTCTTCCGATCTTATTTTATTTAAAATAATTTCTTTTTATTAGATAAACCTACTAAATTCACTGTTTAAATTAGGTGAAAATCAAAAAAATACTACTATATCCTTTTGCTATTATTTATGGCGTTATCACTTCGTTTAGAAATTCCTTATATAATTGGAAAATTTTAAAATCAAAATCATTTGAAGTACATACTATTTGTGTTGGAAATTTAGCTGTTGGCGGGACAGGCAAAACTCCACATGTAGAGTATCTCATTGATTTATTAAAATCCGAATTTAAAATTGCTACATTAAGTAGAGGCTATAAGCGTAAAACGTATGGTTTTATAATTGCCTCAGAAGAATCAATTGCTTCAGAAATTGGAGATGAACCACTTCAATACAAATCTAAAAATCCTGAATTGACCGTATCTGTTGATACAAATAGGGTTAATGGAGTAAAACGATTATTAGAATTAGAAAATCCTCCTAAAATTATTTTATTAGATGATGCATTCCAACATAGAGCATTGAATTGCGAATTGAATATTATAATTAGTGAATACTCAAATTTGTATATCAATGATGCATTAATGCCAGCTGGTTATTTGAGAGAATCTAAAATTGGAATTCATCGTGCAGATATAGTTATTATAAGTAAAACACCCGAAAAAACCACTGCTATTGATATTAGAAATTTATCAAAAGATTTAAAATTACAAGCTCATCAACGTTTATTTTTTAGTTGGTTAAAGTACTGTGAATTAGAAGGTTTTCAAAATTCATTAGATACTATTGATACACTCAATGATTTATTTAGATATCGTATTATTCTTTTTACAGGTATTGGAAATCCAGAACCAATTCGAACATATTTAAAAGAATATGCATCAGATGTAAAACATATTGCATTTCCAGACCATCATACATTTACTATTGAAGATATTTCGGCAATTAGAACAAAGTTTGATGAGTATGAGGGAGGAAATAAAATAATTGTAACAACCGAAAAAGATGCTATGAGATTAAAAGGTACAGATTTGGAAGATACAGTAAATAACTTACCTTTATACGTTCTTCCCGTAAAGGTTGATTTTAAAGATAAAACACAAGAATTTAACGAAACAATTTTAAATTATGCTAGAACAAATAAATTTTACCACAAAAAATATTCTTGAAAAAACAAACAACTTTCGCCCTGAAGTAGGAATAATATTAGGTACAGGACTTGGTGGATTAGTAAAAGAAATAAAAGCTGAATATGTTATACCATACGAAGAAATTCCTAATTTCCCTGTAAGTACTGTAGAAGGCCATAGTGGAAAATTAATTTTTGGAGAGTTAGGTGGTAAAAAAGTTATGGCTATGCAAGGTCGTTTCCATTTTTATGAAGGATATACGATGCATCAAATTACTTTCCCAGTAAGAGTTATGAAAGCCATAGGTATCCATACCGTTTGTGTATCTAACGCTAGTGGTGGTATGAATCCTGATTTCGAAATAGGAGAAATTATGATTATTAATGATCACATTAATTTATTTCCAACTAATCCTTTAATAGGAAAAAATATTAAAGAACTAGGTCCTCGTTTCCCTGATATGAGTGAAGCCTATGATAAAAAATTAATAGCTTTAGCATTGGAAATTGCTAAAACAAATAACATTAAAGTAAGTCAAGGTTGTTATGCTGGCTTAACTGGCCCTTGTTTTGAAACACCAGCTGAATACCGTTATATTGGCAGAATTGGAGCTGATGCTGTAGGTATGAGTACTGTGCCTGAAGTTATAGTTGCTAAGCATGGAGGTATGCGTGTATTTGGAGTTAGCATTGTAACAGACTTAGGGGTTGAAGGAAAAATTATTGAAGTAACTCATGAAGAAGTTCAACATATTGCCGCTGCAGCTGAACCAAAAATGAGTTTCATTGTCAAAGAAGTAATTCGGTCAATGTAATTTAAATTACAAACGCCTGTTATGTTCAAAAAATAACGGGTGTTTTAATTTACACACTCCTTATAAAAAAAATTGCATTTATTCGCCGTTAACAAACAAAAATATGAAAACAAAAAACACTCTATTCATACTTTCTCTTATTATTACTATATCAATCAGAGCCGACGAAGGTATGTGGTTACCACAACTTTTAAATTCGATGAATATTAAGGATATGAAAAAGAACGGTTTAAAGTTAACTGCCGAACAAATTTATAGCGTAAATAAATCAAGTATGAAAGATGCTATTGTTCAGTTTGGTGGCGGTTGTACTGCAGAAATCGTTTCTAATCAAGGGTTAATGATAACTAATCATCACTGTGGATATTCAGCTATAGCATACCATAGCACGGTTCAAAAAGATTATTTAACAAATGGTTTTTGGGCCATGAATAAAAGCGAAGAAGTTTATACGCCTAATTTGGTCGCTACAATAATTAATCGGATAGAAGATGTAACTGCTAAAGTATTGAAAGGTGTTACCCCTACTCTAACAGAGATAAAAAAAGATTCAATAACTAAAGCTAATATCAAGCAAATAGAAAAAGAAAGTATGGCTGGAACTCATTATGAATCTTTTGTTCGCCCTTTCTTTTATGGTAACGAGTACTATTTATTTGTAGTAGAAACATTTAAAGATGTACGTATGGTTGGAGCTCCGCCTTCTGCAATTGGTAAGTTTGGAGGCGAAACTGATAACTGGATGTGGCCAAGACACAACGCTGATTTTTCAGTATTTCGCATTTATGCAAATAAAGATAATAAGCCCGCAGAATACAGTCAGGATAATGTACCATATACACCTAAGCATGTTGTTCCTATTTCTTTAAAAGGATATAACGAAGGTGATTTTACCATGGTATATGGTTTTCCTGGCCGAACACAGGAATATTTATCGAGCTTTGCCGTTGATATGATTATGACAGAAAGCGATCCATTAAAAGTATCATTGCGCGAAAAACGATTAAATATCATGAGTGAAGATATGCGCAAAAATGACACCATTCGTTTGGCTTATGCTAATAAATATGCTGGAGTTGCTAACTATTACAAAAAGTGGATGGGAGAAATGCTTGGCCTAAAAAAATACGATGCTGTTACAAAAAAACAATTATTCGAGAAACAATTTGCTAATGTTATTAATGCCGACCCTATTATGAAAGGAAAATATGAAAATATTTTTCCTCAATTACAAAAATTATATAGCGATTATAAAATATTAAATAAACAAGTAGATTATTACAATGAATGCTTAATGGCTATAGATGCCTTTAATTATTCAAGAAACTACTCTACACTATTTAATGAATTAAAGAAAAAACAAAAAGGGTTAACTAATACGTTTGATAAAACCTTAGAAGAATATAAAAAATTAGGCTTTTTCAAAAATTATAATAAAACTACCGACATTAAAATTTGTGAAGCAATGCTTTCCGAATACATTAAAGGCGTCCCTTCTGGAAATAGACCAATAGTATTAGATTCATTTATAATAGCTAATAATTCGGATGCAAAAAAAATAACCGATTTTTTATATTCTAATACAAGTTTTGTTGATAAAGCAAAAACAGAACTCATGCTGAATGATTTTGAAAAATATGCTAATTTATACGAACGCGATCCGATATATTATATTGCCAATGCTATCGTTAAACACTATGCTGCATCTGTGTTTCCACAGTTTCAATATGACGAGCGTGAAATAACAGAAACACAAAAATTATACCTTCAAGCTCAACGCGAAATATTTAAAGATAAAAAGTTTTATCCTGATGCAAATTCAACCTTACGAGTAGCTTATGGTAAAGTAAATAGTTATAAACCTAAGGATGGTGTAGAATACAAACATTACACAACATTGGATGGTATTCTGGAAAAAGAAATTGTAGGCGATGAGGAGTTTTCTGTGCCATCAAAATTAAAAGAATTATTCAAAAGTAAAGATTACGGAAGGTATGCTAATAAAGATGGCAAACTCCCGGTAGCCTTTACTGCTAGTAATCATACTACTGGGGGCAATAGTGGAAGCCCTGTTTTTAATTCAAAAGGAGAATTAATTGGTACTAATTTCGATCGTAATTGGGAAGGTACAATGAGTGACATTATGTATAACCCTAATCAGTGTAGAAATATTGTCTTAGATGTTAGATACACCCTTTTTATAATTGATAAATTTGCAGGCGCAGGTTATTTATTAAATGAAATGAAGTTGGTGAAATAAATAAAGTTGTTTCTTTTAATAGGAAAATATTAATAAAAACGACTTTTTTAATCAAACATTGATGCAATAATATAAATGAATAAATTATTATTTTTGATCTATTTCCATTAAATTTTCTTCAAGCAATAGTTCAATATCTGTTAACGAATTATATAGTTGCTCGAAAGAATCAATAACAAAATAACAATCTTGAAAAATATCGGTTCTGAAATTTGTATCAAATATAGTTTGAATGTCAAATGCAATTTTATTTGCAGTGCTAAGCATACAATTTTCAGTTTCACCTTTAGATGAAATAATTCCAGCCCCATATATTTTAACACAATTGTCTTCGTTAATTAATCCAAATTCAATTGTAAACCAATACACTTTACCTAATAATTCAATAGCCTTTAAATTATCAATATGTTTTAATGCTATTTCACTTATTCCCTTAAAAAAATTAACATAATTTTGATTTAACAATAACGGAACATGACCAAATACATCATGAAACATATCAGGTTCTTCCAAATAATCCAATTGTTTCATTGTTCTTAACCAACAAGTAGCTGTAAACTTTCGTTTAGATAAAAAAGTGAAAAACTCTTTTTGAGCACTAATATTTGGGACTACCTCTAATGACCAACCTGTAATATTGTGTAATACCATATTTACATCAATGAAATTAGGTATTTTATCAGATTTAAATCCAACCATTTGTAATGCTTTCAAATATTGATTTGATACTATAGGTCTTAATAATTCCATTTGCCTATTAAATAAGGTTTCCCAAACTAATTGGTCTTCTTTGTTATAATTACTATAAACTTGTTTTGTAGGTCTTTTGATTTCCATTTGAATTATTTAAAAAAAATTAAACATAAAAAAACCTGTTCGACTGGAACAGGTTGCAATATCATTCGAGTGTTTTTTTACTATGAACAATACTTTACCATCCCTTTTAATTGAATGATACAATAATAGAGTGAA
>CAIUQQ010000276.1 GCA_903901345.1 uncultured Bacteroidota bacterium
CAGTATTTTTATTTATTTTAGTTGTAGCAATTTATTATTTATTTCAAGTTTTTGTGATAAGTATTGAAATTGAATTTAAAAAAAAAATATTGGTGATAAAACAAAAGAATTATTATGAAAACGAAACCTTTGAAATAGGCTATGAAGCAATAAAAGATGCACTTATTGTTTTAAGAAATAGAAATAGTAATAATCCAGGGAATTACTTAATATTAATTGATAAAGAAAATGTTTGTTATAGATTTAAAATTGACCAATTAGATATCCGATTGGTGACATATAATATTGAAAAAAGATTTACTAGAGATTTTACCTAAATTTGTTAACAATACCTCAACCCAACGATAAAGTTAGCCAAGCACTTAGTGATTTCAGAATGGATATTGTGTTTGTTGTGTGTAGTAGAAACGAATTTCAATTAAAATAAAGAACCTTTATAAAACCTCATAGCCTTCATTTTTTAAAAAATAAACAAAAAACGCTTTGGGTTGTATTATATTTGCAGGCTATTTATAAAAATACTTAGCTCTATAATTTTAATGGCAAAGAAAACCGAAGATAAATGTTCATTTTGTGGACGAAACAGAAATGAAGTTCAATTTTTAATAGCTGGACTTGATGCCCTGATATGTGAAGATTGCACTAAGCAAGCAAATAGAATCATTAGTGAAGATGCAGAAGTAAAATCGTCAACTCCTTTAAATAAATTAGTTTTACTAAAACCAGCTCAAATAAAAGCACATCTTGACGAATACGTAATAGGCCAGGATGAAGCCAAAAAAGTATTGAGCGTAGCAGTTTATAATCACTTTAAACGCTTATTGGTTAAAAGCAAAAAGAACGATATAGAAATAGAAAAAAGCAATGTAATGCTAGTTGGTGAAACTGGAACTGGCAAAACTTTATTGGCTAAAACATTGGCTAAAGTGCTGGAT
The DNA here is from genome assembly GCA_903901345.1 of uncultured Bacteroidota bacterium. Lineage (GTDB taxonomy): Bacteria > Bacteroidota > Bacteroidia > UKL13-3 > UKL13-3 > JAAFJM01. Next base: position 936 of record CAIUQQ010000276.1, read on the forward strand.
GTTCCTTTCTGTATTGCTGATGCAACCGTGATTACTGAAGCTGGTTATGTAGGCGAAGACGTAGAAAGTATATTAAGCAGATTGCTGCAAGCAGCCGATTATAATGTAGAAATGGCGGAACGTGGCATTGTTTATATTGATGAAATTGATAAAATAAGCCGCAAAAGCGATAACCCAAGCATTACGCGCGATGTAAGTGGGGAAGGCGTTCAACAAGCATTATTGAAAATTTTGGAAGGAACCATTGCCAATGTGCCACCACAAGGCGGACGCAAGCATCCTGACCAAAAAATGATTCAAATAAACACCAGTAATATCTTATTTATTTGTGGTGGTGCGTTTGATGGAATTGACAGACATATAGCTAGAAGGTTACAAACTCAAGCCATAGGTTTTAAAAACGAAGAGGAAATGGGTGCTGTAAACGAAAAAAACATGTTGCAGTATATTAGTCCAGCTGATTTAAGAAGTTTTGGTTTAATACCCGAAATTATTGGTCGTTTACCAGTGTTATGTCATTTAAATCCTTTGGATAAAGAAGCTTTGCGCAATATATTAACAGAACCCAAAAATGCGTTGACCAAGCAATACAAATATTTGTTTGATTTGGAAAAAATAGAATTACAGTTTACCGATGATGTGGTAGATTTAATTGTAGATACCGCATTTGGATTTAAATTAGGCGCACGTGGTTTACGCAGTATTTGCGAAGCCATTATGCTTGACTTAATGTACGATGCTCCTGATTTGGCCGTTAAAGGAAAAATTGTCATTGACTTGGCTTATGCCAAAAGCAAAATAGAAGCCCTGAAATACAAAACTTTTCAAGCGGCATAATTTTAGCCACAGATTACACAGATTTCGCAGATTTTATAAAAAATCAGTTTGATAGCTTTGTATTAAATAACGAAACCAAAAAAATCTTTGCAAAAGCTTTTTTTGGTTTCATATATACTGTTGTTTTTGTTTCAATGGGTTAAAACCCGTTGCTATAAATATGTCGTTCCTACGGAACTTTAATTTAAAAAATAGCTGCTATTCAATGTGGTTCAAAAGTTTTGTCTTTCGAGGTTATTTTAGACACAAATTTTATTTTAAAGCAACAAAAGCTATGTTTTCTATGTTTCTATGTGGTTCAAAAGTTTAGCTTACTCGCGTTTGTTTTAAGCGACAGACTACACAGATTTTTTTTTAACAATTTAAAAGCTATATTTCAATGTGGTTCAAAAATATTTATTTGTTACTTTTTGGTTCAAAAAATTTTATAGTCTTGGCTAAATATTTTATTTTATTTGTAAAATAAAATTTCAAAAATGAATCAATACGAAGAATTACTGAAGCATGTATTTACTACAGGAGCCGAAAAAAGTGATAGAACAGGAACTGGAACACGCAGTATATTTGGCGCACAAATTAGGTTTGATTTAATCAAAGGTTTTCCGCTTATTACTTCTAAAAAAGTTCATTTAAAATCCATCATTCACGAATTACTTTGGTTTATAAAAGGCGAAACCAACACCAAATATTTAACCGATAATGGTGTAAAAATATGGGACGAATGGGCTGACGAAAACGGAAATCTTGGACCTGTTTATGGGCATCAATGGCGCAACTGGCCAAAAGCAGATGGCGGACATATAGACCAATTAAGTGAAGTGATAGAAACCCTGAAAAAAAATCCTGATAGCCGCAGAATTATTGTGAGCGCATGGAACGTGGCCGATTTAGAGAAAATGGCTTTGATGCCTTGCCATGCTTTCTTTCAGTTTTATGTGGCCAACGGAAAACTAAGTTGCCAGTTATACCAACGCAGTGCCGATATGTTTTTGGGCGTTCCGTTTAATATTGCTAGTTATGCTTTACTCACTTTAATGGTTGCACAAGTGTGCAATTTAGAACCAGGCGATTTTATTCATACTTTTGGTGATGCACATATTTATAGCAATCATTTTGAGCAAGTAACCTTGCAATTAAGTAGAGACGTTAGGCCTTATCCAAACATGAAAATTAACAAGGAAGTGAAGTCTATTTTTGAGTTTAAATACGAAGATTTTGAATTGGAAAATTATAACCCACACCCAGGAATTAAAGGAGCAGTAGCCATTTAACATGAACTTTCCATCTGCCTTAATTGAAGAGGCTGTTAACCAATTATCGCGTTTTCCGGGTGTAGGGAAAAAATCAGCCTTGCGCATGGTTTTGCATATTTTAAAGCAAGAACCTCAAGATGTCATTCGCCTTGGACAAGCTATAGAACAAGTAAGAACTTTAATAAAATACTGCAAACGCTGTCATAATGTGAGCGATGGCGATTTGTGTAACATTTGCCAAAGCCATAAACGTAATCCTGAATTAGTTTGTGTAGTAGAAGATTTGCGCGATGTAATGGCTATTGAAAACACTTCACAGTTTAATGGTTTATACCATGTTTTGGGTGGAGTAATTTCTCCAATAAATGGTGTTGGACCTGACGATGTGAATATTTCTTCATTAATAATTAGGGCTGAAACCGAACAAATAAAAGAATTAATTATTGCACTGAGTGCAACACCAGAAGGCGATACAACCACTTTTTACATTTCGAAAAAACTAGCTCATTTACCCATTCAAATCAGCACCATTAGCCGTGGAATTTCTATTGGTGGTGAATTGGAATATGCCGATGAAATTACATTGGGAAGAAGTATAGTAAGTAGAATTCCTTACGGGAAGTAATAATATTTTACTTTTTGAAAATATTTTAAACTTGCATTGGCACTTCCATTAATAAAAATTCTGCATCAGATTCTGCGGTAATTTCTACATTATTTGTATCCCAAATCCCAATGCCATCGCGGGTAGAAATGGATTGATCATTGACTTTTAAATTGCCTTTTAAATTAAAAAGATACAAGCCATTGCCTTGGCTTTTGAATTCATAATTAGTGCTTATTCCTTTATCGAAATCGGCTAAATGGAACCAAGCATTTTGATGAATCCAAACCCCAGCATCGTTTGGATTAGGCGATAATATTTGTTGTAATTTATTTTTCCTATCGGCCATGTTTAAGGTAATTTGATCGTAACGAGGAGTTACATTGTTTTTGTTTGGAAACACCCAAATTTGCAAAAATTTTACTTCCGCATCTTTGTTTTTATTGTATTCGCTGTGCTGAATTCCAGTTCCAGCACTCATTACTTGAATGTCACCACTTTTTATTACAGTTACATTGTTCATGCTATCTTTATGTTCTAAATCGCCTGATAAAGGAATGCTAATAATTTCCATGTTATCGTGTGGATGTTTTCCAAAACCCATTCCAGCAGCCACCGTGTCATCGTTTAAAACACGAAGCACACCAAAGTTCATTCGTTCGGGATTATAATAATTTGCAAAGCTAAAAGTGTGTTTGCTATGCAACCAACCATGGTTTGCATCGCCACGAGAATCAGCTTTGTGTAATACAGTATTTTTCATAATTTTTTTGAGAAAAAAGTTGTATTCAAATAAAAAGTGTAGAAGTTTTGTTATTTTTTTACTTCAAACAATTCTTCTTTGCTTACTTTTTTAAGTTTATCGCCATGTTTTAAAGTTTTGGAAACTGTAGCATACGGCCCACTTATTACTTCATCGCCTTTAGCCAAACCACTGGTAATTACTATTAATTTATCATCTTGAATTCCGGTAACTATTTTGCGAATAGCAGCAGTATTATTATTGTTTACAAACACTACTTCTACTTCATCTTTTGAATCAGCAATGGTCGTTATTTCTTTTTTATCGGCAGTAGTTGCAGTATCCAAATCAGCAGGCTGCCTAACCGTTACGGCTTCTATTGGTATGGCCAAAACATGCTGAGCCACTTCTGTTTGAATTTCAACACTGGCACTCATTCCCGGACGAAAAACTGCTTTTCGTTTTCCAAATTTTGCAGTTAAATCGGCATAACTGCTTCTTAAAATTTTTATTTTTACCACAAAATTTGTCACTTGATCGCTGGTACTAGCAGTAGTAGAACTAGCGCTATTGGCTATTTCTGACACTAAACCTTTAAATTTTCTAGTTCCATAAGCATCTACTTCTATTAAAACAGTATCTCCTAATCCAACTTTTATAATGTCATTTTCGTTTACATCAACGCTTACTTCCATGGCATTTAAATTTGCAATGCGCATCATTTCAGTTCCTGCCATTTGCGATGTACCAACAACGCGTTCACCTCTTTCTACTTTTAAACTTGAAACTATTCCGCTTACTGGGGCAAATATTTCGGTTCTAGTCAAATTCTTTTTGCTTTCTTTTAATGAAGCTTCAAAACTTTTTACAGTAAAATCAGCACCAATAACATTTTGTTTAATGGCATCTACTTCGGCTTTAGCGTTTTTATAACTTGAAGTGGCAGTTTCTATTTCGGCTTCACTGATTAACTTTTGATCCGCCATTTTTTTAGATCTATTATATTGTTTTTCTATTTCCGCAAATCGTGCTTCTGCTTGCGTTAATCGTGCTTTAGTAGTTGCTGAATTTGCTTTTGCATTGCTTAACGAAGCACTACTTCTATCTAGTGCCGAAGCATATAATTCTGGATCTATTCGGGCTAATAACTGACCAACAGTTACCGAGTCGCCTTCTTTTACATATAATTCTCTAATCTCGCCACTTACATCCGAACTAATTTTTACTTCCGTTTCAGGTTGTATTTTTCCATTAGCACTTACCGTTTCTATCACCGTTTTTATTTCGGCTACAGCCATGCTAACTCTGGTTTCGTCTTTGCCACCAAACCAGCCTTTTTTCTTTCCAACTACTGCTATAATTATTAATATTACAACTGCTACACCAAGCCAAATGAATAGTTTATTGTTTAATTTTTTCATGAAATATTTGTTTAAAAAAAGCAACTGGTTTCCATACCAATGATGGGCGAAAATTACATTTATTTTATTATAATATTTATTACCTAAATACTATTTTTATAAACGGTACAAAATGTTGGAAAATAAAGAGAATTTGGAAGTTGAAAAAAATAAATTTATGCTTGAAAAATTTGACATGAAACTTCACAAAAAATAAATTTGAGGAAGACACAATGATGAATATAATGAATATTAGGTAATAAAAATGGATAAATACTAAGTATTAATCCCAAGGACTTTTGCCCTTTTCTTCATCCCAAGGACTGGTATTGCTGTTGTTATTATTATTGGAATTGTCAATATAAATTTCAATTTTTTTATCGTATTCCCAACTAAAAAACCAAATTGGCCAAGCATAAACAAAACCGAGAAGAAATTTTAGAGAGTTGAAATCTCTCGAGATTTTTTCTTTTGCAATAACCTTTCCTCTTTTATCTTTTATTTCTATCAATTTTTTTTGAGGCAACCCAGACCTTTGAAACTTTATTTCGCTATTGGTCATGCCTTTGTACTGATTATTTATAAAAACAGCATAGGGACGGCTATTACCAGTTACTTTAATCAACGAAGTTTGACAGGAAGAAAGTAAAATTAAAAGTACTGAAAAATAAATAAGTTTAGTTTTCATTATCTTCTAAATAATATTTCCAAACGAATTAAAACACCATTGGTATAACCAAAGCTTTTATCATGAATAGGATTACCACTATAATAGTAGTTATTATTAGATTTAACATCATAAAAACCTAACAAATAATTAGCTGAAAGGCGTAAAGAAACAGTAGATGTTCTGTTAAAAATATAACCCCCACCAACCAATGCCATTAAACCATAACCCGATGCAGTAGAAGTGGAAAAACCATAATAGCTTTGATCTTCAGAAATAGCTGTTCTTGAAAAAGCTAAACCACCACCATAAAAAGGAGTATTTCCTTTAGTATAAATGGGCTTTTGCATTTCTATAGAAAGGCTATAAACATCTCTTGTGCTATTAAAACTCCAAGATGGCTTAATGTCAAAAATAAAATTACGTGCATCAAAACTCCAAGCCAAACTAAGTCCTGATAAAGCAGAAGAACTTGATTGGTCACCTAATAATGCCATTCCACTTAAGCCAATTCCAAAGCTATTATTACTTTCTTTTTTCTTCAATTGTTGTGTTTCTTGATTGGTAACAGAATAAATATCGTCTGCTGTAGTTGCTTTATTTTCTGTTCCTATATTTTGACCAACTCTTTGTAAAATGGGATCTAAATCTTCTGGAGTAAATGCTTTTAATTGGTCGAACCAAACTTTTTTACCAGTTTCAGTTTCAAATAAATTGATGTTTACAATTACATTTTCACCTAGTCTGTTTAAAGAGCCTGTAATATAATACATGGTATTCTTTTCTCTTGCCTTTGCAATGATAGATGCATTTTGATTTTCATAATTAACAGAAGAATCATTTACATCTTGCATAATTACTTGGTATTTATTTGCACTTTCAATGTAGTTTTTAAGCAATCGAGTGCTCGAATATTGGAAATCTTTTTTTAAATTTATAGTCTCAAGCAGCGGGAGATAAACTTTTGTTTGTGCAAATATATTAAAGAAACAAAAAATTGTTAAGCTCAATAAAAGCGTGAATCTCAAAGTATTTCTATACATGATTTTTTTATTTTAAAAAAAACAAATATAAAAATAATTTCCAAATATAAAACTAATTTCCAAATGAAAATATAATATTATCTTAAAAAAATCAAATTAACTTACTTGGCAATTCAATTGACGAAATCAAACTTTTCACAATTATTATATTAGCGAATAATACTTTTAGTAAAAATTTGATAAAGAATGGGCCATCTAACTGTAAACTTAAGTCCTGCTTTTGCAGGATCGGGGTAGCAGTAACACCCTGCGTGATACGACCTCCAATTTTATTTTTTTTAAAATAAAAAAACTCAAGTCTTTTGAACTTGAGTTTTTGCCTGTTAAAGTCGGGGTGGCAGGATTCGAACCTACGACCTCCACATCCCAAATGTGGCGCGATACCAGGCTACGCTACACCCCGTTTGCAAGTTTTTCAAAAGTGCTAAATTTTTGAACTAAGCATTACTACTCGCCCTATAAAAAAATGTGCGGTGAGAGAGAGATTCGAACTCTCGATACACTTTGACGCGTATGTCGGTTTAGCAAACCGGTGGTTTCAGCCGCTCACCCATCTCACCAATTGCTTTTTTAAAGGGAGTGCAAATGTAGCAATCTCAAGCAAACAACAAAACTTTTCTTTCATTTTTACAAAATATTTTTTTAAAAGTATTTATATGATATAGTTAATAAATAAAAAGCCTTTGAATACTAGTAAGTTATATTAAAAATTGTGTAAAATTAATATTTAATAGTTTTTCAATAATAATATGCAGTAAAATTGTTCGTTAATTAACAAAAAATAAACTTTAGTCATGGCAAAAGATAAAGTAGTAAATTACAAGTATCGCGACTTAAAAATATTTGGTAGTACTGAATGGTTAGCGAATAACGAAAAAAAATATAGACAAGTTTATGATCTTTCTGAATGCACTTTTATTTATTGTGAACTTTCGTTTTTCAATAAATTATTTGATGAAAAAGAATGGGATGTAAAAATAAGTTTAAAGTGTGTAAAGCAAGACGATAGCACTGAAATTTGTACGCTTACTGCTGATAGAACTATAAAAAAAGACGAAAACATTGTTTATATAAGAGAAGGTTGGGGCGTAAAAAGCACTGGTACTTTTTGGAAAAAAGGAAGTTATCGTTGGGAAGCTTGGGTAGATGGCGTGTTTATAGCAGAAAAGGCATTTTATATTTTAGACATTGGTGTAGTTACAGAAACCGAAAATCCTTATTTTAACATAAAAACTAACAAACTTTACGAAGGAACTGAAACCAATATTCCAAAAACGGAACGTAATTATTTAAGTGCTTTTGACACCAAAGAAACAAGGTATGTTTGGCTTGAAATGGTTGCGGAAAACTTAGTAAAAGGCGAAGAAAAATGGCCTTGTGAATTAATATTTAACTTTAAAACTCGTTCGGGTCAGTTAAAAGGTTCAGTTGAAAAAATATTTTTTGTGGATCCAATTGAACCAGAATTTGAATGTAGCATTGGCTGGGGAAATGATTTAAAAGGAACTTGGGGTTCAGATTATTATACCATTGAGGTTATTTTTATGGACCAATTGGTAGCAAGCATTTTGTTTGATGTAGGAAACGAGTTTTTGATTGAACAAAAAGTTAAGGAAATAAAAGCTAAAACTAAACAGACCACTAAGGTAATTGAAGCTGAACCAGCTCCCGAGAATATTGAAAATATTATGCAGGAGCTTGATAATTTGATTGGGCTTGACTCTATAAAAAAGAAAATTAAAGAATACACCACTTATTTAAATTTTTTAAAAATAAGGAAAGAAAAAGGCTTTGATGACTCTGAGAAAATAAACTTACATGCAGTTTTTACCGGTAACCCAGGAACAGGAAAAACTACTGTTGCCAAAATGCTTGGAAAAATTTATTTGCAGCTTGGTTTGTTAAGTAAAGGACATGTAATAGAAGCTGATAGAAGTGATTTGGTAGCAGAATATATTGGTCAAACGGCACCAAAAACCAAGGAAATTATAAAGCGTGCAAAAGGTGGAATTTTATTCATAGATGAAGCTTATGCTTTGGCACGAAAAAACGATGACAGCAAGGATTTTGGTAAAGAAGCCATTGAAATTTTACTGAAAGAAATGAGTGATGGTGATGGCGATATAGCAATTATTGCCGCAGGCTATCCCGATGAAATGAATAACTTTTTAGAAAGCAATCCTGGAATGAAAAGTAGGTTCCAAATGTTTTACGATTTCCCGGATTATTTGCCTAAAGAATTACTTTTAATTGCCGAATATTCAACTCAAAAAAGAGGTATCAAATTCAATGAATTTTCAAAGGAATTGATGTTCAAAAAACTAATTGACGGATATAGAGACAGGGACAGAATGTTTGGAAATGCACGTTATGTAAATAACTTAATTGATGAATGTAAAATGAACATGGGCTTGCGCTTAATGCAATCGCCAAACCCAAGCGAATTGAGTAACGATATATTAAGTACAATAGAAACAGTAGACATTGAAAAAGTATTCGGCATTAAACATAAATCAATTACTGACATTCCAATTGACGAAGAATTATTGTCATCATCGCTAAAAGTTTTACATAGTTTAATAGGATTAGAAAAGGTAAAAAATGAAATAGACGAATTGGTAAAATTAGTTCGTTTTTACAGAGAAATAGGCAAAGATGTTCGTCAATCGTTTTCATTACATACTGTTTTTACTGGAAATCCGGGAACAGGTAAAACCACAGTGGCACGTATTCTAGCACAAATTTATAAAGCGCTTGGAATTTTAGAAAGAGGTAATTTGGTAGAATGTGATAGACAAGATTTAGTTGGCGGATATGTAGGGCAAACTGCGTTAAAAACCAACGCAGTTTTGAATAAAGCAATGGGTGGCGTTTTGTTTATTGACGAAGCATATGCATTAAGTGAAGGTGGTGAAAATGATTTTGGCAAAGAAGCAGTGGAAACTATTTTGAAAAAAATGGAAGATGCAAGGGGCGATATTATTGTAATTGTAGCCGGATATACCGATAACATGAAAAAGTTTTTGGAAAGTAATCCAGGGCTAAAAAGCAGGTTTGACAGAGAAATGCAGTTTGAAGATTATGATGCTTTGCAATTACATGAAATAGCTTTAAAAATGCTTGACAATAATGCAATTAAACCAACCGAAGAAGCATCAAATCACTTAAAAGCATACAGTGAATCGATGTATAAAACCAGGAATAAATATTTTGGAAATGCACGAAGCATTAGAAAAGTGGTAGAAGAAGCAATTAAAAATCAACACTTGCGGTTAGCAAAAATTCCTGCAGCTGAACGAACATCAGAAATGATTTTTGAATTGGTTTTAGATGATGTTTTAGAATTTAAAATTGACATAAGTATTCCTGAAGCAAGAAAATCGATAGGATTTAATTAGTACAAACCGATGCCTTCATTCCACATGAAGGCATCAGTTCTATTTCAAATGCTTTGGTTTTATTACGATTCTATTTTCGTAAATTTTAAAACATAAAATAGGTAATTGTTTTAAAATAATCACTTACTTTTGCCCATACTTTTATGAGTGATTCAATCAAACACGAGTGCGGAATAGCCCTTATTCGCCTGCTTAAACCAATGAGTTTTTACCAAGAAAAATATGGCTCAGCTCTTTACGGATTAAAGCGTCTTTATCTTTTAATGGAAAAACAGCAAAACCGTGGCCAAGATGGAGCGGGAGTTGGAACCATAAAAATTAACGTAAAACCAGGCGAAAATTACTTAAACCGCCAACGAGCAAATGGCAGTAACGCCATTGCTGAAATATTTGAAAAAGTAAACAAAAAAATTACTAAAGCTGGAACAAAAGAACAGTTAAACGATACTGATTATTTGCGTTCACACGTTCCTTTTATGGGCGAATTATTGTTAGGCCATTTGCGTTACGGAACCCATGGTGGAAACAGCGTAGATTTATGCCATCCATTTATCCGTGAAAACAATTGGATGAGCCGTAATTTAATGCTTGCTGGTAATTTTAATTTAACCAATGTAGATGAACTTTTTGATGTGTTAGTTGGCCTTGGGCAGCACCCAAGCGAAAGAGCAGATACTGTTACCATGTTGGAAAAATTTGGACATTTTATTGATGAAGAAAACCAACGTTTATTTACCCGTTATAAAATAGAAGGACACAGCAATCAACATATTTCAAATATGATAGCTGAAGAATTAAACGTTGAAAATATTTTGAAACGTTCACTTCGCGATGCCGATGGAGGTTATGTTATGGCTGGTTTAATTGGTCATGGCGATGCTTTTGTGGTAAGGGATCCAAACGGAATTCGTCCATGTTTTTATTATTGTGACGATGAAATAGCTGTGGTAACAAGTGAACGTCCTGCTATACAAACTGGGTTCAATATTCCAGTAAGAGATATCAAAGAATTAGGGCGTGGAAATGCATTAATTATTAAACGTAACGGAACTATTAGCGAAGTAAATATAATTCCTCCAGGTGAAAACAAAAGCTGTTCATTTGAACGCATTTATTTTAGCCGTGGAAACGATAAAGACATTTACAAAGAACGAAAGGAATTGGGTTATTTACTAGCAAATAAAATTATGAATGCAGTAAATAATGATTTTGAAAATACTGTATTTAGTTTTATTCCAAATACTGCTGCTGTTTCGTTTTACGGAATGATAGACGGAATCAATGATTTATTGAATATTCATAAAATTGAACAAATAAAGAAAATTGGTTCTGAAATAAATGAAGCGCAACTTAAAACCATTTTAGCAGTTCACCCTCGCAGAGAAAGAGTGGCTGTAAAAGATGCAAAACTGCGCACTTTTATTACCAACGATAATAACCGCGAAGACATGGTGGCTCACGTTTACGATGTTACATACGGAATAGTAAAAAACCATGAAGACACGCTTGTAGTCATTGACGATTCAATTGTTCGTGGTACAACTTTAAAAACATCTATTCTTAGAATTTTAGATAGACTACATCCTAAAAAAATAATTATTGTTTCGTCTGCTCCGCAAATTCGTTATCCTGATTGTTACGGAATAGACATGAGTAAATTGAAGGATTTTGTTGCCTTTCAGGCAATGATAGCGCTAATTAAAGAACGTAAATTAGACAATAAAATTGACGAAGTTTACAAAAAATGTAAAGCGCAAGAACATTTACCAAAAGAAGAAATGAAAAACTATTTGATAGAACTATATTCATTGTTTACTGATGAAGAAATTTCTGCTCAAATATCTATCATAGTTACTCCGCCCGAAATTACAGCAAATGTTCAAGTAATTTATCAAACAATAGAAAACCTGCATATTGCTTGTCCAAACCATCATGGCGATTGGTATTTTAGTGGAAACTACCCAACTCCAGGAGGGAATAAAGTAGTAAATAAAGCATTTATGAATTATTACGAAGGCAGCGATGCCAGAGCTTATTAATCAATATTTAAACATAAAAAAAGCTGCATTAGCAGCTTTTTTTATGTTTAAATATTATTCTCTAATGTGGTTTACTACTCCATCATCATTGGGCTTTCCCCATTTTCTGTTAAAGTTTATATCCATTTTTTCGTCTATTGCTTTGCAAATATCTTCATAGCACATTCCATCGGAGGCAGCGGCACCAAATAATAAAATAAAACAATCGGCAAATTCCATTCTTTTATTTTCACTATTATTTTTCAAATCAGAAACTAATTCTTCCATTTCCTCTGATAAGTGAGCCATTTTTGACAAAGCAGTTGCTTTTATAAATGTTTCATTTTGCCATTGAGTAATACTTTCAAACTGTTCTTTTTTCATACTTTTATTTTACCAAGCTTTGGATTCTGACGTCCAAAATTCAACGCGAACACCAGCACTTACTACATTTTCCAAAATATCATCGCGCATGTTTTGCTCTAAACTATAAGTGTAAATTCCAGATTGTTTAAACTTTACACGAGGTTTGTATTGTAATTGGTAAGCGTGAATATCGCCAAAACCTTTTCCTTGCCATTTTCCTCTGTCATCGGCTAATATAAACTCTATTCTTTCTTTAGTAACAGTTTTATCGGGTAAAGTTTCATGAACCCACATAAATAAATTACTGTATTTGTAATCGCCATTTATACGCAAATTGATAAAAACATTGCAATATTTATTGGTATCCTTTATGTTTATATCAAAGTTAATTGGCGCTTTATAGTCCCATTTATATTCCGCAATTTCTTTGTTTTCATCAAAAATTGGCGCATTTCCGCAAGCTCCAAAACAAAATGAAACCAACACAAATACTAATATTGAAAGAATATGTTTACTCCTTTTTATCATCTGGCTTTGGCAAATTGGGTTTATTTCTATTATTCCTATTTTTATTAAACTTAGGCTTATTATTTTGATTAGGGTTTACAGTATTATTCTCCAATGGCTTATTTTCATTAGCGTTCACATTAGCTTGTGGCGGTCTTTGATTTGGATTTACTGGCCTTGGCTGTTGATTAGGATTTGCTGGCTTAGCATTTGGATTATTGTTTACTGGTTTTGCATTTGGATTCGTGTTTACAGGCCTTGTTGTTTGGGGTTGTCTGTTCTGAATTGGATTATTTCCTTGCACCGCATTTGTGTTTGGTTTAATGTTTTTATTGCGGTTATTTTTATTGTTAGTATTAGTATTATTTCGTTTTTTGTTATCGTCCAAACGAGTTAAACTATCCATACCCATGTCATTTTTAAAGTCAAGCTCTATCACTTTCTTTAATTCAACTTTGGGTTTAATGACCAATTCTGGTTTTATTCCATCTCTGTTTTGGTTAATATATTCCTTGGCTATTTCTACACTTAACTCTAACCAATCACCATTTGCTTCGCCCATTGGCGCAAAAAATAACATGCGTTTTAAAATATCAATTTTCACTTGTTTGTAACGCAAATCACCAGCAAATTCAATGATATTATTGTCTTTTTCAGGAAAATCTTTTAACGATTCTTGGTACACATCTAACTCAAAGTTTAAGCAGCATTTTAATTTACCACATTGGCCCGAAAGTTTTAACTGATTAATGGATAAATTTTGGTATCGAGCAGCATTGATATGAACCATTTTAAAATCGGTGAGCCAAGTACTGCAGCAAAGTTCTCGTCCGCAACTACCAATGGCACCAAGCCTTCCCGCTTCTTGGCGGTAGCCAATTTGTTTCATTTCTACACGAACTTTAAACTCATCGGCTAGTTTTTTTATCAATTCTCTAAAATCAACCCTGTCTTCGGCTGTGTAATAAAAAATAGCTTTTCGTTTATCGCCTTGGTATTCTACATCGCTTAATTTCATGTTTAAACCTAACTCCAAAGCATGAGTTCTGGCCTTAAACATGGTTGGAATTTCTAATTCTTTATTTTCCTTGTGCTTTGCAATATCAGTATCGTTTGCTCTGCGAATAATTTTACGAATATGCGTACTTTCGGGAGTTAAGCCTACCTTCTTCAATTGTAGTTTTACTAATTCTCCTTTTAAATTTACTTTACCAAAATCATAACCATTTTCTAATTCTACAATTACAAAATCGCCATTGGTTATATCCAAATTATTATTCCTAAAGTACTCTTTTCTTGTACCTTTAAAACTTACTTCTACTACATCAAAAGGTTTGGTGTGAGGTGGCATTACCAAATCACTTAACCAATCGTATGTATTTAATTTATTGCAGCCACCTGTGCTACAACCTCCGCTAGAGCAGCCACCTGTGCTACATCCTCCGCTTGAACATCCCATTTATTATTTATATATTTTAAATAATTGAACTTTAAAAAATTTAGTTTTAGGGCATAATTTAACAATAATAAAAACCCTGAATTATATTACAAATATTGCTATTAAATACCTTATTTTTTAATAGTTGCTATTTGTAATTGTTTGCCAATATACATAGAAAGATTTAAATACATAATTTTTACACTTGCATTTCGCTCCACATGAAAAATTGCTTCGTCAATTGCGGTGGTTATCAATGCTAAATTATTTGGTGTAAAAACCACACTGAACTGATTTAAAAAAGCCAACTCTTCTGGTGAATTTTTCCTTAATGAAGGATGACCAAATTTGTAAATAAATGCAGACCGAATCATTTGACTGCTGTAAGTTAAAAAACTTTTTACTTGCTCACGACCAACCGTTGAAAGCTTTTCAATCAAAGCCGTTAGTTCATCGGGCTGCCCAGCTTGCGTTGGTTTGTTATAAGTAAATGATTTACGCATCCATTCAATAAATAAGTTCAAATAATCGCCATGTTCAATGTTTATTAAACTCAAAGCTAAATTATAATTTCCACTTACAAGCCTTGCTATTGCTTGCGCTTTGTTACTTTCTATTTGATGGTTTTGAATTAAATCATTGACTATATCTTCATCTAATACTTGCGGAACTTTTATTAATTGTGCCCTCGATAAAATGGTAGCAATTACTTTTTCACTGTCATTGGCCACTAAAATAATCAAGGTATTTTCAGGTGGTTCTTCCAAAAGTTTTAAAATAATATTGCCTTCAGTTTTCATGTATTCGGGCATCCAAATAATTAAAGTTTTAAACTTTGCCTCGTATGCTTTTAGGCTTAGTTTTCTGATGATATCTCTACATTCTTCGGCAGTTATATTTCCTTGTTTATTACCAGCATTATCCAAATTACAAATCCAATCAAAATCGTTCATGTAAGGATTTTCGAGTAGTGCTTCTCTAAATTCTGACAATACATCAATGCTTAATTTGGTTGGTGAAATTGTAGGAAATGTAAAATGTAAATCGGGGTGAATGAATTTTTGATATTTTACACAGCTAGAACAAGTTCCACAACTATCGGTTTCTTGTTGGTTTAAACAATTTACATATTGTGCATACGCAATTGCCAAAGCTAAATTCCCACTTCCTTCGGCTCCTAAAAACAGTTGCGCATGGCTTATGCGCCCATCTCTGGTGGTTTGTATTAGTTTGTTAATTAAGGTTTTTTGTCCTACAATATTTTTAAATTGCATAGTGGCAAATAACTAAAAAATATTCAGAAGAGCAAAGGAGAATTTTGATAGAAATTTTTGTGAAATAAATCCAAATCTCAAAAATCACTTTGCACTTTTATGTTATCCCAAGTTTTGTTTTTAATGGAATCCATCATCATCCAAATGGCTATTGCTGAAAGCACAATTAATAAAATTACAATGGGTAAAAAATCACGAATTAAGTAATGAAGTACTCCAATGGAAAGCGGAATAAGCATGGAAAACAATCCTCTAATAAAGCTGCTTCCTTTTATTTTATATCCTGCTTGAATAGAAAATGGTAAATCTTTGAACGAGATAAAGGCTATTACTAAAATAATCAGCACTTGATTACAAATTCCTAGTATAAAATTTGGAAAAGCAGATAACCCTAATAAGAAATAAGCCAAGGAAATAATTAAAATAACTAGCGGAAAATAAAATTTAAACAAAATAGATTTTACTGAACCTATAATTAATTGACCTGGTTTATCAATAGGAGTTACAAAGTAAATCCAAGCGGCTTTGTATTTATCGCTAAATGTTAGGTAACCTAAAGCAGTTATCAAAACAAAATTGCAAAAATAAACGATAAAAATATAGAAAAACGAGTTAGGTTCGGGCAAAGTTAAACTTCCTTCATCGCTTTTATTATTTACAAAAAGCAAAACCACATAAACTGCTAAATATCCTAACGAAGGATACACTTTCATTTTAAAATCGCGGCTGCGGCTAGTCATTTTCCAAGTATGTAAAAAACTCATTCTTTCAGCTCCTTTTTGGGTAAAAAATTTGCTCAATAAGGTTAAATATTTTGATGTGGTAGATTTTATAATTTTACCACTTTTGTTTACACTTGGCTCCTCGCTTGTGCCACTAATCATGGCTAGTTTTTGATTAAACGAAGGTGCAAAATATTTGATAACTACCCAAATACTTAAAATAGGAACAGCAATACTTAACAACACACAAAGTACTAATTTAAAACCACCTTCAAAAGCAAATAAATATTGCCAAGCACCCGCAAACCAATAAGGTGGGGCTAACATTGCCAACCAAGAATCTTCCAAATTATAATTAGCCAAAGTAGATTGTTTGATTAACCTTGGCACTAATTGATAACTTGCATAAATAAGAACAGCCAAACCAATTTGGAAATAAGAAATGATACTTTTAAATTTTTGTGGAGTGGTAATTTTCAATACAAAAATATAAACTGCATTGATCAAAAAGATGGTCAACAAAGTAGCTAAAAGAATGAGGATAATAAACAATAATAAACCCCAAATTCCATTATAAATAGCCATGTAACCCATACCAATTAAGGTCATTGGTAAGGCTGTTTTTGATATATAAATTAAGATGTAAAGTAACCTAGACATCAGCACTGTTTTATCATTTACTGGTTTTGGAAGTATAATAAAATTATCTCTCACATCTATTAAAACAGTAGTGAAATCTGCTATTAAAGTAGATGTTAGTACAAAAATATACATAGAGAAATAAATGGTAAGTTTAGTTACATAATTGGCTCCAATAAAAAACGAAAACATAAACATAACTCCCAAAAATACAGACATAAATATTTGGGTAAAACTTACTCCTGTTGTTGGCTTATTTTGTTTGGTTTTTCTAATAGCTCTAATTCCAGTTGGCGTCCTATCACCTAAAGTAATTTTGGTTTTTAAAATGGCTTTTAGTTGGGTTGTATTTACACCCATGTTTTGGTAAAAAGCCTTTGGCAATAATACCACATTTACCAAAAATTTATCTATGAAATTCAATATATGAAGAGGAATCAATATCAAGTAAAAATAATACAGAAACGCCCAAAATAAATGCAATTTTTTTCAAAGTTGAATAAGACGTTTTTTCAGCATTTTTTTCAGTCATAGAATAACAAGGTTGAGAAACCCCTAACTTATCGGCAACAAAATCTTGAGAATATCCTTTTTCAATTCTTATCATTCTAATACGTTTCGAAAGTTCAATAAATATATAATTTAAACCTTATAATTTATAATTTAAAACCAATTGTTTAATAACAAGATGACGATTATTATTGTATTTCTAATTATAATAAAAAATATGAAAAACAAAAATTTAAAACTGATTTTATTTGTTGCAATAATTAGGGTAGAAATTTCTTACAATCAACCAAAATGAAAAAATCAATTTTAATTACAATATTATTTTACCTTGTTAAATTTGGGTTCGCACAAAATAATGAGAATCCTTTACGAGATGTAAAAGCACAACTTACTTTACAAAATACAAATATTCTTAGTTCAAATTCATATGGACTAGGCTTGGAATTTTCTTTTTTTAATTCAAAAAATTTTTCTCATGGTTTGTATTTTAGTGCTTTAGAAAGCAACTTACAATCGAACTTCAATTATATAACAACTGAACCTGTTTTAAATATGAATGACATTGGAATATCAAATGAATTAGAAGTATTCCATATTAAAAAGCTACAGTTTAGCACTAATTTAACAACTGGATTTACGTATTTACGTTTAGGTAATAACCTAATAAAAGAAGGGATTGGTATTCGAGAGCAAAGTCAAAAATTACATTCTGAATATTATTTTTTAACACAGCCAGGAATAAACCTTACAATGCCTATTACTTATACTGAAAAAGGTCTTGCAATAAATTTATCTGCACAAGCAAAATATAGGTTACTATTAGGAAATAACGAATTATTTATTGGTGAAAATGTTCAAAATAGCTTTACTTTTTTAATTGGACTTTCCATTGTTAAGTTTAAAAATAAATGATTAATTGTTAAAAGCATTCATTAACTGTTCCGAAGCCTCATTATTGCCTGAACCTTGTGTTAGCAACGAGAATATTTGCTCCAAACTTTGATCACCTTGCTGCTGTTTTAACTCTTCAAAACTGCCATCAGCAATAACAGTTCCATTGTTAATTAATACAATTCTATCACTTACTTTTTCTACTACATCCATCATGTGGCTACAGTAAAAAATAGTCTTCCCATCTTTGGCTAATTTACTAATTAATTCCTTTACAATTATTACGCTATTTGCATCTAATCCACTTAAAGGTTCGTCTAAAATTATAATTGCTGGGTTATGCAAAAGCCCTGAAATGATCAACACCTTTTGGCGCATACCTTTGCTAAAAGTATCCATTCTTTGGTGCATTACACTTTCAAGTCCAAAAGCAGTTAGCATTTTGGTCATTCTATCGGTAGCAATGCTATCATCTAACCCATATAATTCGGCCATAAAATTCAAAAATTCTATGGGTGTTAATACATCGTAAAGCTCAGCTAATTCAGGTACGTAGCCTATTATACTTTTAACAGCTAATGAATCATTTTTTATATTAATTCCATTTACCAAAACTTCCCCTTCAAAATCAGAAATTAAGCCACAAAGAATCTTTACAGTTGTACTTTTTCCTGCACCATTTGGACCAATATATCCAATAATTTGACCTGGAAAAATGTCTAAATTTATTCCTTTTAAAACCTGCTTTTCGCCAAAGTTTTTGTGTACGTTTTTTAAACTAATTATTGGTTGCATGTATGGTATTTTGAAAAATTAAAATTTAGTGCAATATAATTTTTGTAGTGTAAAGTTTATGCGAATAATTAGGAATTTTATTACACCAAATTCATAAAAAATAATTTAATTGCTGAGCAATAAATAAGCAATTAAAATGATAGATTTAAGAAGCGATACCGTTACCAAACCAAGCCCAGAAATGCTTAACGCCATGATGGAAGCCAAAGTGGGTGACGATGTTTTTGGTGAAGATCCAACAGTAAACGAATTGCAAAACTTTGCAGCCAATATGTTTGGTATGGAAGCAGCTTTATTTTGTGCCAGCGGAACCATGACCAATCAAATTGCCATTAAATTGCATACGCAACCTAGCGATGAAGTTATTTGCGATAAACTTTCGCATGTGTATTTATATGAAGGTGGCGGAATTGGCTATAATTCGGGTTGTTCTACTCGCTTATTAGAAGGGAATTATGGACGATTTACCTCTGAACAAGTTCAAGAAAATATAAATGATAAAAACAATATTCATTTTCCAATAAGCAAGTTAGTTTGTATTGAAAATACAGTAAACAAGGGCGGTGGCGTTTGTTGGGATATTGATGAAATAATAAAAATAAAAGCTGTTTGTCAAAATAACGAAATGGCTTTACATTTAGATGGTGCTAGACTTTTCAATGCTTTGGTTGCCAAAAATCAATCTGCTTTAAAATATGGGCAATTATTCGATACCATTTCTATTTGTTTAAGCAAAGGATTGGGATCTCCAGTTGGTTCATTGCTGTTAGGCAGCCGAAAAAATATTGAAAAAGCAACTAGGATTAGAAAAGTAATGGGTGCCGGAATGCGCCAAGCAGGCTTTATAGCAGCTGCTGGTTTGTATGCTTTGCAAAATAATATTGATAGGTTAACCATAGACCATGAACGAGCAAAAATTTTGGCAAGTGTTTTGCAAACATGCTACTTTGTTGAAAGTATTTATCCGGTTGAAACCAATATTGTAATATTTAAAATAAACACAAATGAATTAAGCACCAATCATTTTATAGAATTTTTAAGAAACAATGATATCAATGCAGTAAGTATGGGTAATAATTTGATTAGATTTGTTTTACATTTAAATATAACAGCAACTGAATTTGAATTTTTAATAAATAAAATAAAACAAATAAACATTAGCAACCCAATTCTTTGATTTTAAAAAACTATTTAGCATATTCGCCCTCCTTTATGAAAAAAATAATCCTATTAATTACAATATTCTCCTTAGCATTTATTTATAGTGAAGCTCAAACTAGAAAAAAAGCCGTTGCTAAAGGTTATGATGCTATTTATCCATTTATAAGAGGAAAAGCAAAAGTTTTAAAAAATGGAAAACTTGGATTTATAAACATGGAAGGCGAAGAGTTTATACCATGCAAATACGAAGAAATATTCCCGTTTGAAGGCGGCAGAGCAAAAGTATTAAGAGAAGCAAAATACGGTTTTATCAATGAACAAGGAGAAGAAGTAATTGAATGCAAATTTAATTTTATTGGTCCTTTTAAAAATGGAAGAGCAGTGGTAAGATTGAATGGTAAACTTGAAATTATAGATACTGAAGGTACAGTAATTACCGAGGGCAATCATGGTGGTGCACAGTAATTTTTATAATCCTCGTCACAAAACAGAAATATTCGATTAGTTTTTTTGCATCAATCAAAACAATTACTAATTTCGAACGGTTAATAAAAAAAGATAACTGCAATGCAGTTTATACTACAATATAAAAATGAGTAATTTAAAGACAAAATTTGCTGAAAAAGCATTACCCTTAGCAGTAGAAATTAGAAACTTTGTAAAAGAAAATGGTGAAGTTATATTAGGAAATTGTACCGTTGAAGATGTTTATCATGGTCAAAAAGGTATAATTGGATTATTAACCGAAACTTCATTATTAGATGCAAATGAAGGAATTAGATTCAGAGGTTATACCATACCAGAATTAAGAGAATTATTACCAAAAGTTCCAGGTGGAACAGAGCCACTTCCTGAAGGATTATTTTATTTAATGCTTATTGGTGAGTTACCAACTTACGAAGATGTATTAGATATACAAGCAAATTGGGCAGCAAGAGCAAATGTTCCCCCTCACGTATTTGCTGCATTAGATGCAATGCCAATAACAACGCATCCAATGACTCAGTTTGCTATTGCAATAAATGCTTTACAAACAGATTCAGTTTTTGCAAAAGCATATAAAGAAGGAATCAATAAAAAAGATTATTGGGATTATACTTATGAAGACGTTTGTACTTTATTAGCGCGTATTCCAATAGTAGCAGCATATATTTACAGAAGAACATACAAAAATAGTGACCATATAGCTGCAGATCCAAAATTAGATTGGGCCGCAAATTTTGCTCACATGTTAGGCTATAACCAAAATGAATTTTACAAATTAATGCGTTTGTATTTAGTAATTCATGCTGACCACGAAGGCGGAAATGTTTCGGCACATACTACTCATTTGGTGGGTTCTACATTAGCAGATCCTTATTTAAGTTTTGCTGCTTCTATGAACGGACTTGCAGGTCCTTTACACGGATTAGCAAACCAAGAAGTAGTTCGATGGATAAAAGATATGCAACAAGAAATTGGTGAAGATCCAAATGAAGAACAAATAGCATCTTATATTCAACAAACATTAACAGATGGAAAAGTTGTTCCAGGTTATGGACACGCAGTATTACGTAAAACTGATCCTAGATTTACAGCTCAACAAGAATTTGCTAAAACATATATGCCAGATGATAAATTGGTAAATATAGTTTGGAAAATATATAAAGTAGCTCCGCCAATATTAGAAAATACAGGTAAAATTAAAAATCCTTGGCCAAATGTAGATGCACATTCAGGAGCATTATTATTACATTATGGTTTTGCAGAATACGAATTCTATACTGTTTTATTTGGAGTAAGTAGAGCTTTAGGTGTTATGGCTTCATTACTTTGGGATAGAGCTTTAGGATTACCTTTAGAAAGACCAAAATCTGTAACTTACGAATGGTTAAAAGCTACAGTAGCAGCTAAAAAAGCAACTGTATAAATTAGATATACAAAAAAAACCTCATCCTAAATTAGAATGAGGTTTTTTTTTGTTTAAAATATTAAGAAAATTAGTTTTCGTTTCTATTTCTAATAGCTAAAGGGAACGCTAATTTAGGAATGAAATTAGCTAATGTAGACACAAGTGAATACATGTAATTATAAACTGAAAGACTAACGTATAAAACAGCTAAACCAGCAATAACATTAACAAATGAACTTGCAACAATAACAATATCTGAAGCATACCAAATAAAATCATTACCAAAAGATTGGGTTGCAGTTAATTTAAATGCGGTAAATGATTGCAAAGCATTAGCAATTACATCAAGTCTTAGTGAAACTAAAATATTAGATAAAGTATTAATTGGGAATGTATATAAACTACCTAAAATTTCTAGAATAGGATCGCTTGAAGAAGATAAAAGTAAATCAGAATCCAACAAAAAACACAATGATAAATTAATTGAATAAATAATTCCTAAAACTGCCATTACTTCACCAAATATTCTGATGTTAGTAGTAACAAAATCTTTAAAAATAAATTCAATCATTCCATTATGAGAACCACCAAGAGTTTCTCCTTTTGATTTAATAATGTGTGCAATTGGAAAAGCAGAATATGCCATTAAAATTAATGTAACTACACTTCCAACTTTACCAATAATTGTAATTGCAGGATTTCCAAAATGTGCTAAAGCTGCATTTAACACACCCCATTCCATTGTTAAAAATACAACTAAAGCGGCAACCTGATAAATTAATTTAACATAACTGCGAATTCCATCTTGTGAATCAAAAGAATCAATTGTTGAATTCAATTTTGCATTTAATACTTTTTGATTAACCATTTGAGGAAAATCAAGAATTTGATTAAAAATTTGTTTCATAATATATTGTTTTTAGTTTTCCTACTCATTTGGCTTTTCAGATATCGCCCCGTTATTATAGAGTTCTCTGGTCTACTCTTTAAATTTTTTAAAACAAAATATCAATCATTATATGATTAATGTTTTATTTTATGGTTACAAATCTATTTTTTTTAAGAAATAAAAAACCTGAACAAGAATTAACTTTTGCACCAAATAGTTTTTTTAATCAAAAAAAATAAAAGATATTAAAATTTTAAGAAGCTAATTATCATTTATTTAATAGTATTAGCTAATAAATAAACTATTAAAGCGAAAAGAAAATTGAGAAAAATTAAAAGTAATTTCCTAATAAAGTAGAGACAGTTGAAGGTGAAAAATAATTACTGACAAATTCATATAAACAAGAATCATAATTTTTATAAAAAAATTAAAAAACGGAGAAATTAAAAATTAAAATGTTAATAATTTCTATATTTTAATTGTCTAGGTAACTAAGATTTATAAAAATAGGGGGAGTATTCTATAATATAAAAGTTTAAGTAAAATTGAAATAAAAATCCCTAATAAAAAACTTAAATATTAATAAACTACTTTAGTTAAAAACAAACCGTGTGCGGGAACAGACATTCCTGCTTCAGAACGGCTTTTACTTACTAAAATTTGCTCTAACTGAGTTAAATCTATATTATGTAAGCCAACTTGAATTAAAGTGCCTACAATGGCTCTAACCATGTTTCTAAGAAATCGATTGGCTTTAATTGAAAAAACTAATAATTCGACATCTTGTTTCCAATATGCTTCCATCAAATTACAATTAAAATTATTTACTTGCGTATGTACTTTACTAAAACATTCAAAATTTGTGTGAGTTAAAAGCAATTGACATGCTTGATTCATTAAATCAATGTCGACAGAAGTAGGATTATACCAAGAAAAATCATTTAGAAAAGGATTTGGTTTAGTAGCAATTACATATTCATATTCACGCCATTTAGCATCAAAGCGAGCGTTAAAAGAATCATGGATTGGAGTTATATTTTTAATCGCAATATCTTTAGATGTTATCCTATTTAATTTATAAACTAAATTAGGAGTATCTAATAATTCATGAAAGTCAAAATGAGCAACAAATTGTTTAGCATGAACACCGGTATCTGTTCTCCCACAACCAAGAGTTTCAATTGGATTTTTAAGTAAAATAAACAATTTTTCTTCTAATTCTTGTTGAACGGTTCTTGCATTTAATTGCTTTTGCCATCCGTGAAAATTAGTGCCATTATAGGCTAATTCAATAATATACCTCATTGTTTAAATACGATTCTCTATACATAAACAAACCCCAAAAGACTTAAGTCTTTTGGGGTTTGAATAATTTATTTATTAATAAAATTTATTGTTTAACCAATGATTTAACAATCATATCGTCACCAATTTGAACTTTAACAATATAAGTACCCGCAGCAGTAAAATTATTTGAAGCTAATTCAAATTCATGTTTTCCGCTAGCTACATTATTATGATTTGTAGTAGAAATTACTCTTCCTAATATATCTGTAATAGTGATTGTAATGTCTTCAGTTTTAGTTAAACTCAAACCTACAACAGTGTTATTAGCAAAAGGATTAGGATAAGCAGATAAGTTAAACTTACTAGCTAACTCTTTACCAGCACTAACACTTACATTTACAATAACTGAATCTTGGTAATTTACTACACAACCTTCAGCAGTTGTTACTTGCATTCTAACATAAAAAGTACCTGCTTTGTTGTAAGTAAAATCCATAATACGTTGATTAGAAGTGGTGCTATCAGCATCACCATGATTCCATAAATATTGGTTCATGTCAGATGATAAATCAGAAGGTGTTAATACTTTACGGTTATTCACTGTAAACTTACCTGGTATTGGGAATGATTGTTTAGTGAAAGTAATGATAGGTTTAGCAACAACTGTAATTGTACCCGATTTTGTATCGATACAACCATCAGAAGTAGCAGAAATACTCCAGTTGTAAACACCAGCATCAGGATAAACATTAGATGAATTACATGCACCACTACTTGGACCATTACCAAATACCCATGCACAAATAATACCTGAACCACTTGAAGCAAAAGATTTACTAGTAAATGTTACAACATTACCTTGACAAACTTTATCAGTTGTAACACCTGTTTTAATTGTACCACTTAATTCAGCAACAGCAACTGGAGCTGTTTTAACTTCTACATTTTTAGTTACCGAATCTTTACAACCAAATAACTTATTATAAGCAACTAACTTAACAATAAATGGATCACCACTGTTATTGTTTAAATAACGATGTTTAGGATCTTGACGTAAATCTTCACCACTGTTATCACCTAAATCCCAAATATAACCTGCATTTTGAATACCAGCACCAAAAGTACTTTGGTTATTAAACGTTGTTGAGTCATTGGTACAAGCACTAGTGAATAAGAAATCAGGACGTGGCGTTTCATATACTGTTACTAATCTTGATGTAGTATCTTGACAGCCAGCAGCAGAAATTAAACGTAAACTAACAGTTACATTACCACTATTTGCAAATTTAATTTGGAATGCATTTGATTGACGAGTCTCTCCAGTACTAAATGTCCAATACCAACCTAATCTATCACCATTTGAAATAGTTGAACTATCAGCATAAGGCATGTATTGACCTTGACAATGGCTAGTTACATAAAATTTAGCTTTAGGTTTAGCATATGAAGGGAAAATTTTGTTATTAATAGCAAAACAACCATTTGAACTACTTGTAACTCTTAAATTTACATTATAGTTTGTATCAGCTTTAGTAAAACCAAAAGTTGTAACAGGAGTAGTTCTAGAAATATTACCTGGGAAAGTCCATAAATAATTTAATCCAGCTGCTTGATTTGTTACTGTAAAATAAGTTGAATCATTTTGACAAACAATAGCAGTAGAACTAGCAGTATAAGCTGCATTTGGAGCTTGTAATACTGTAATTAATTTAGAAACAGTATCAGATAATCCTAATGCTGAAGTAGCACGTAAAGTTACTCTGTAAGAACCTGCAGTATTCCAAATATGGTTTGGATTTCCAAAAGTAGAAGTTGTATTGTCACCAAAAGTCCATAACCAAGTTACGCCACCTTGTGGTCCTTGATTAATTATGAAATTCAAACCGGTACCAGTACAAGCTGTATCAGTTCTTGGTCCTGTAATAAAACCATAAGCAACAGGGTTATTTACTTTAATATAACGATATACAGTTGTATCACAGTTAGTAGGTAAGAAACGAATAGTTGTTTTTAAAACAAATAAAGTATCACCTTCAGCAATTGTTGGTGTAAATGAAACTTTAGCATTTGTTGTAGCAGTAGGAGCTGTTATTACTACGTTAGTAGCAGGAGTATTTCCATAAACTGTTCTAACTGAAGTGTTTAATAAAGTCCAATTTGTACCGTAACTAGCATTTGTATAATAACTAGTTGGTGTTAATATTTCATATTTTAAACTATTATTATATTTAACAGCATCTGGTTTATTTAAATCACCATCATTAGCAGCACCATCAAATGCACCTGGAGCTAAATCAGGAATAATATAACCACCAGCAGCCACAATTGGACGTGTAAAACGGTTAATTACAGTTGTAAAACTACCAGGTAAATTATTACTACAATAGTTAGGTTGTACTGAAGATGAAGGAGCTTGGTAAGTTCCAGAACCATAATTAATAGCCGAAATAACATAATTTAAAGTATCAACTTGACGATTTCTAAATCTTAAAGTTAAAGAACCCATATTACCAGTAGCTGAATCCAAAGTTCCAACTCCATTACCAGAAGCATCTAATTCAATGGCTCTGTATACATAACGGTAATCAGTATTAGGTACAGTAATAGTTACAGGTTGGTTTAAATTACAAATTGATGCAATTACACCAGTAGGCACTTGACTTTGATTATCATCAATAATTTGAATACTATCAATTAATATATTGTTACCTAAACCAGCACTAAATGCATCAAATTGGAAACTGTAGTTGTATCCTGGAGTTCTGTATTCAGTTAAACAAGCTTCATAAGTAAACCAATCTGGATAAGCAGAAAGTGAATTAGGTCTAACTGCAACTTTAATTACAGGACCTTGGAAACCGTTGATTAAAACTGTAACATTTACTGAATCTCTTTTTGTAACATTATTATTACTTTGAGAAAAACGGAAACGTAAAATTGGTCTTTGTAAAACACTTAAATTAAAACAAGGAGAAATTAATCTAGCTGAAGCACCAGCTGCTAAAGTAGCAGCAGGGAATACCGCACATTTAATACCATTTTCTACTGGTTGAGAAGGATTAATAGACGAACCGAAAGCAGCTGTATTCCAATTTGCAGCTAGTGTTAATGATTGAGTTGACCAACCTTTTAAACCATCTTCAAAATTCATAGTGTAAGGATAAGTAGCAATACCAGTAGATAAAGTATCCCAAGCTTTTACAGCAGGATTTGGATAAAGTCCATTATTACCAGCAATATCAGAAGCAGTAATTTTATACTCAATAATTCCACCTGAAGCAAAAGCAGTAGAAGGGAAACTATAAGTTCTAACTAAAAAGCCATTACTGTTAGTGCTAGATGAGGTAGAAGAACTTGGTAAATTAATTTGTGAACCACCATTAACTCTATATGTTAAAAAATCACCAGTGTAATTTTTATCTACTACTATAAAACTAATTGTAGGGAAAGTAGCATTTAAACAAACAACAGTATTTGCAGGAATAACACGAGGCAAAACACTATCAATATTATTACCACCAGTATATTCGTGAGCACCCATAGTTGGACTCAATCCATTTCTAGTTGTAGAAATAACATCGGTAGTTACACCAACTACAGGAGTACCAGCACCATAAATTACTGAATTTGTTAAATCAGGAATAAATAAATTTAAATCACTAGTAAAAGGAATTGTAAAATTAGTACTATATAAATCACCACCAGTGAATTTGTTAATATTATCCCAACCATTAAATAAGTTTTCAGTACCAATTGCATTAGTTGTTAATTGATTATTAGTAGCATTAGTAGCATTACATAAGTAATTGTTATTTTCAGATAAAGAAAAAGCACTTAATAAACTACTTACTTGAACAGCACTTGCTTTAACACCATTTAAAATTGAAGTACCACCTAATTTATTAGAGAATAAATTATTTGACATTTTAAATCCTGATTTCAATAATAATGAAGTAGCATTTAAAGCAAACTTATCAGCAATAGCTAAACAAGCTGTTCTACCAGCAGTAACCGTATTTGCAGTTCCTAAATTTATAGAATTATAATAAATTCCAATATTAGGATCAGAGTAAGGATTTGTTGGAGCTGCATCGATTGCAATTCCATAAACACCACTCATTAAAGTAGCAGAACCTGTAGATGAAATTCCAGAAATCATGTTGTTGGTTATTCTAGTACTATTAGTAACATTACCAGC
The DNA here is from genome assembly GCA_903901345.1 of uncultured Bacteroidota bacterium. Lineage (GTDB taxonomy): Bacteria > Bacteroidota > Bacteroidia > UKL13-3 > UKL13-3 > JAAFJM01. The sequence continues at coordinate 29,466 of CAIUQQ010000276.1, forward strand.
ATCAGTTCCAAAATTCATATAAATACCATAAGCAGCACTTCCACTTACTGTTGAATTTATATTTTTAATAATATTACCATCAATAATGTTAGCAGAATCTAAAATAGTATTTAAACCAGCAATGGTTCCTAATTCAATACCTCTAGGGTTTGAAAAAGTAATCATATTGTTTTGAATTTTATTTTGTTTAATGTTTGCTCTGTATTGACCAACACAAAAAATTGCAGCAGCATTATTAATACCACCATAATAATTTGTTGCAACAGTTCCTCCTGGAGCATTATTACCACCAATAACATTGTTTAAAACTGAAGTAGTAACATCACCTTGGCCTCTTACACCGTTTCCTCTTAAATAAAGTCCATATTGACATCCACCAATAAAGTTATTTGAGAATGAATTATTGTTATTTCCACCTAAGCCAGCACCATTTGAAGGAGTAGCAGTAATACCACCCATATAAATAGCCGCAAAAGTATTAATAGCAGTTGTTGTAGAATTTCCAATTAAATTACAATTGTTTACAAAGTTATTTGAAGTAGAAAGACTAGTAGCAAAAATTGAGCTTTGACCACCTAAAATATCAATTATTTTATAAGTAGGTGAAGTCATATTGCTAGGCATTACAATTGTTAAATCTCTAGAAGAAGTTCCATTATTAGAACCATCAAAACCAAAGTAACTAGAGCTTGTAAATCTAATTAAACTCGAATTTGCTGCAGGAGCAGTTATAACGTTTGTGAATTTAATTGTATCTTGACGACCAGCAGCAACCGTTACAAAAACTGGAACAGTAGAAGTAGCAGAAGGATAATCAAAAACGGTAATTGGCGTAACAAAAGTATCTGTTTCACCAACATAACCACTACTTAAAGCTAAACGAACTGGATTAGAACCAGAGAATGCTAAACCAACACCAAATGCATTTAAGTAATTAACTGCAGAACGCAATGTTTTAAATGAACCAGTGCTTGCACTCGCTAACACAGGATAATTATCTACACCATTAATTTGATAAGTAGCATTGGGTTGTAAAGGTGTATTTATTAAATTTAATTTTACAGCACCCATTTGAGGTCCTAAAGATCTTGTAGCACCATAAATATCAACAAGTACTAATGAAACAGAAGCACCTGCAGTATATCTAGAACCAGCAGTTACAGCATTTAAATCAGGTAATGTATCAGATTTAAATGCAGTTGGGAAATTAAATGAACTTAAATCAGCAGTAGTTCCTGTGAACTGGCGTAAAGTATTTATGTTCATTCTAGTTGGAACTGTTGTTGATGGAGTTGCCATCAATATATTATTAGTAGCAGTAGGATTTGTTCCAGAAACAAAATATGAATTGAAATCTGATGCTGGAATAGATAATACTGGATTTAAAGCAAATGGATTAGTTGGCGAAATTGAAATTACAGAATACATTGTACCTGCTGTGTTTCTATTTGCTGTTACACCAAATATATTATTTACACTTGAAATACCTCCTCTAATTGAAGACCCCATAAATAATGCTGAGATAGAACTATTTGCTGCTAAAATATTATTACCACTCATGTTTATAGTATTATTAGACAAGGTAACTAAATTAGCAGACGTATAAATATTAACAGTAGAGGCATCAATTAAAATACCTGTTGGATTTAATAAACTTGCTGGCGAACCAGCACTTGAACCAACAGAAAGAATATTTGAAATGAAATTATTTGCAAAGAAATAACTTCTAGCTCCAGTAGGTGCAGTAAAATAAGTTCTTATTCCAATTACACTTTGACCACCAACAGTAACTAAATTATAAATAAAGTTTTTAGTAACTGTTACATCAAAATTTGGATATTTAGGAGAAACTTCAGCAACTTCAATTCCTCTAAAACCTGAAGATATCGAAGTAGTTGGTAAAGTATTTCTAACAATATTTGAATCTATTAAAGTAGCTTCAACACCTTGAACATAAATACCTGCTTGATTAGCCGCACCACCAATAAATGTAGTTGGTAAACTACCATTTGGAGCTGTAGAGCCACCAATAATATTACCAACCATTTTTAAATTAGCAATTCTAAATGATGGAATTCCAGAAGCTGTTCCTAAAAAATCAGGTGCAGATCCTGCAGGATTTGCAGCTGAACCTAATACTACAATACCACTTCTTACACCTTGAATTAAATTATTATAGATGTTGATATTGCTGTTAGCAATTGTTCTTATAGTATCATTTCCAGCAGGAATAGTATTAGTTATAGGGAAACCATAATAAATACCTGCATGTGTATTAACAGCTGTTGTAGAAGTATTACCTAAAATGTTTATATTTTTGATAGTAATATTCTGACAAGGTACATCTGTAGGAACGATACCAATAACACGTGTATTATTTGTTACTGATTGACCTCTAAACATAAATGTTAAGTTTCTTACATTAGGACCAGTACTAGTTAAACCATCAACTATTACATTTTTTGCACCCATAAATCTTAAAATAGATGTGTTAGCCATGTTTTGAGTATTTGGAGCCCAAATAGTATCAATAACTCCAACATTTGGTTTAATTACTACATTTAACGAAGGATCTGAGCCTGGGTAATCTAAGATTGCTGGAATCCAACCTGTTTCTCTAGCATAACCAGCAGAAATACGAAGTGTTACATTGTTTTGATTTCCTGAAATACCATAAGAATTTAAATGGGTAATGGCTTCAGCTAAATCTTTAAAACTACCTGTATTAGGAGTAGACGCTACTGGAGGACTAGAAAAACCGTCAATATTATAAGTAACACCACCACGTAAAGCAGTAGGAATATCTATTGAATCTCCTAACCATTGGTGACAACCTATTGAAGTAAATCTACCTAATCCTGTTCTAGAATTTCCAAAAATATCATCACTTATTTTATTTCTTAATGCATTAAAAACTGCAACATTAAATTGATTTAAAGTTGTTAAAGCATAACCTCTATTATAAGTTCTATGAGAAAAACCACTTGCTACTGACCATAAGGTATCGCTAGTATTTGGAGGATTAACTGCAAAACTATTTGTATCTGAAGGGCAAAAAGAAACATAGCTTTTTATAGTAGAAACATTAGTTAAAACGTTGTTTCTGTTTAAACCAGCTACAAATGTATATCCACCACCAAATGTGTTAGCAAAATAATTATTAAAATTTGAAAAAGCAAAAGGATTAACATTACTTGCTGCTACTATTATAGCATAGTTTTGGTAACCCGCTAAATTACCAAATGTAGTAACACCATCACCTATTGTTCTGCTTAATTTATTTACAAATGAATTATTCATCATAGTTATACCACCTGTAGTTGTACTACTAGTTACCAAACAAGCTGAAATTGAATTTGAAGCAATTGTATCTCCAGTTAAATTAATTGAATTAAACAATACTTCTAAACCAACATTTGCAGTTGCAACATCTATTAATATACCTGCAGTATATGTTCCCATACTTCCAAAAGCATTTGCACCATTTAAAGTTGCTATTTTAGCAATTGAATTATTTGCAATTAATATATTTCTAGGTGCAGTGGGAACTCCTAAACTTACTCTAATTCCAGAAACACCTTGACTTACTGCATTTGAAAAAATACCATAAATTTGATTTTTTACAATTCTAATATTTGAATCTAACGCAATAGCACCTGTTCCATCTAATCTTATTCCCGAAAAATTACCATTTACCGAAGCTACACTTAATGGTAAAGCATTTCTAATAATATTACCAGAAACTGTAGAGTTGGAAACTGTATTTAAATAAATACCTGCAAGATTTGAAGTAGTACCACCTATGCAAGCTGAATTTGACGCATTAATTGGGTTACTATAATTACCTATTATATTATTAATAATGTTTACTCCTGTATCTTGTGAAGGAAACAAAGTAGTACTTGAAGCAAGTCCTCTATGTGAAATACCATTTTGAACTGCCATAATTAAATTATTTACATAACTAATATTATAGTTTGTTCCTACTAAAGCTGGAGCAGTGTTTGAAGCTGTACCACCAAAATAAACACCTGCGTATGTATTAATAGTAGTTCCAACAGAATTACCAACGATAATACAATTTTTTATTCCAACATTTCTTAATCTGTTTGCAGCAGCAGGAATAAAGTCAATAACTTTAGCAGTTGGAGCATTTGAAGTTGCCATGTTAAACGTTATATTTCTTTGTCCTACAGTTCCACTTCCATCTATAGTAAAATCTGTACTTCCTAAAACTCTAAATAAACTACCATTTGCAGCAATAGTTGCAGAAGTAGAAATTACAAAGTTTAAACCTGCAGCAGGTTTTAACACAATTGGTCTCGTTGAACTCATGTTAGGATAACCTGCACCAGTTCCTTGCCCAACTTGAATAGGTGAAGGTTCAACTCCAGAATATCCAGAAGATAATAATATAGTAACAATACCCGGTGCTAAAGTAACATCAATACCATTAGTATTTAAATACGTAATGGCACCAGCATTTCCAGTACCTGAAAGGTTAACAAATGTATCTACGGGTGCAACTAAATCTGCTTGTCCGTTTACAACATAAGTTTTACCTCCTGCAAAACCTTGGGCAAAAGCACTACTTGCTGTTAGCCCAATAAATACAACTAAGAATAAACTTAGTTTAGCGTAAAAATTAGTAAATTTTGATTTCATATATTCTTTTTTTTGTTTAGTTTTTTAAATATTTGAGTTAGCTAAAATAGAGACTTAGTTTAAAAAAGCAAACATTTGCACAATAAATTAACATTTTTTTATTTTTTATATTGATAATAAACCTTTTGTGGTTTTTCTTTTTCGCGCCAAACAAAGCCTCGTAGTCTTAATTCTTCAGGTTTTAATTCATCAAGTGGGTAAAATAAACCTTCAGGATTTGTGATAAAAACACCTTTACTTATTTTTTTATTTAAAAAATAAAATTCCATTTCACTGCAATCAACTTTGTTAATTCCAATATAATTTACACTGTCTTCTTTGGCATAATATATACTTTGTCCATTGCCATAAACACGCAAATATTTGATGTTTGAACTGTCTAAATAACCCTTCATATTTTTACCTTTTACTTGGTTATAATGCAGTCCTTTTTCGTTCGAAATTAAGAAGGAATTGCTTCTTAACGCAAAGGAATCCAGCTTATTATTGTTAATATAAAAATGTATGGTATCTGCAGTAATTTGATTTACTCCGTTCCAAATAATTGGTGATGAAAACATAGATAAAGTAGAATCAGATTTTTGATAAATTAAACTATCGCATACCCCTTGAATATCCGACATAAAAATTTTGACTTTATGGTATGCTTTTATGGCTTCTTTTTGTTTTAATTTTTTATCGAATTGTAATAAATAAATACTGTCAGCATATAAAAACATACTGTCGCTTTTGTCCAAAATCATTAATGCATAAGGATTTTGAGTAACAAAAGTTTTTTTTGTTTTACCATTGGTAATTCCATAATTTCCATACAATTTTATTTTTTGAATAGAATCATACAATTCAATATTATTAAATGCTTTTCCAATATTGTTTTTTCTATCATAAAATAAACTATCAGCTTTTAAAATTTTATTTTCGGTGTAAAGCACCGCATTTATACTAAACTGACTCACTTCTTTTTTGGTATCATACCAACCATTTTCACAAGTAATTTTATCTTTTTTTCCTTCAATAACTGTTGGACCATAAAAATAAGATGTTTTAGCAATGGTGTTGTACATAAGTGTATCACTTTTCATGGTGTAATCAGGATTAATTAACACCACATTCTTTTTAAAGAAAAAGTTCCGAGTTCTACTGTAATAATATCCAAATTGACTTGTCAAATTATTTTTATCACTCATTATTTGTGCATTATTCAAATAATAACCTACATTATTTGCCATATCAAAATTAAGCTGGTTAGTGGTTAAAGTCATTGATTTATCATACATCTTGACGTTTCCTTCCATGTATGCTTGTTTTGAATTGCCATCGTATTTCAGGTAATTTCCTTCCATGTGAATACTGTCGTTATGATTAATTCTAACATTGCTATATGCTTTTACCATGTTTGAGTCATCAAACAAAATGGCAGAATCGCAATACATCAAAGTGTTTTCTTGTTTTAATTTTACATTCCCAATTAATTTTTTAGAATTTCCAAACTGAGTAACCTGACCTTCAAACAAATCGGCACCTAAAATCTCTACTCTACTTTTTTGTTGAGCATTTACTACTTGAACCAATGTTATGAAAACAATAAGGTATTTAAATCTTTTGGCAAAATATTGCATGGGTCAAAACTATTAAATTTTTAATTACAGCGTACATATAATGTTATTTAATGCAAAATTATTTGTAAAATTACACCATAAATTATTCCAAGTTATTTTTGTCAATGTTAATTTCGTTCAAAAAATTTATAGAAACCAACCAATTATTTCAAAATTCCGATAAAATTTTGTTGACTATAAGTGGTGGCATAGATTCAATGGTAATGCTTGATTTATTTATAAAATCAAATAGTAAAATTGCTGTGGCACATTGTAATTTTGGGTTGCGGAGCAATGAAAGTGATGGAGATGAAAAGCTTGTTTTTGATACTTGTAAAAAAAATAATATTGAATTTTTAACAATAAAATTCAACACAAAATCATTTGCCGAAGAAAATAAAATTTCTATTCAAATGGCTGCTCGCCAATTAAGGTATGATTGGTTTAATAAAATTGCATTAGAAAATAATTGCCAATTTATTGCCACCGCACACCACCAAAACGATGTAGCGGAGACCATGCTCATTAATATAACTCGAGGAACTGGAATAAGTGGTTTGCACGGAATTTTACCAAAAAACAATAATATTATTAGGCCATTATTATTTACCAATAAAGCTGAAATTACTATTTATGCCAATGAAAACAACATTGATTTTAGGGAAGACAGTAGCAATAAAAAAGACGATTATTGGCGAAATAAAATTAGGCATTTGGTGATTCCAAAACTGGAAGAATTAAATTCCAATGCAGTGAATAATTTTTATTTGCTAAGCAAAAAAATTAGTGCCGATGAAATATTACTCAATGAAAGAATAAATGAACTGAAAAGTCAGTTTGTAAAAACCAGCAATAACTTAGTTTATATTAACCTTGAAATTATGCAGCATGCGGCTGTAACTAGCTTACTTTACAGTATTTTGAGTGAATATAATTTGAATGAAACTGCTATTTTAAACATCATAGAAAACCATAAAAACAACAGTGGAATTATTTTTGAAAGTGAAACCCACGAACTATTAATTGACAGAGAGTTTATGATCATTCGTGAACGAAAAGTAGAAGAATTTCATCAAACATTATTGATTGAAAATACCATTCAAAAAATGAATACACCTATAGGTGAAATTAGCTTTGAAAAAATGAATGAAAAACCAAGTATTTTTTCAAAAGATTTTTTATACTTAAACAAAGAGAAAACTGGCAATGAATTTATTATACAAACTTGGCAGCAAGGCGACCGGTTTAAACCACTTGGAATGAATGGCAACAAGCTAGTTAGCGATTATTTAATTGACAAAAAAATAAACATTTTTGAGAAACAAAAATGCATGGTTTTAGTAAGTAAAAAAACCAACGAAATTGTAGCGTTAATTCCCTATCAAATTAGTAACGATTATAAGCTAGAAAACGATTCGAAAAGTGTTTTGAAAATTAGCTTTTAGTTCTCTCCAAGAACAGAAAAAATGTAATTTTAATTCCTTATAGTCTTCCGTTATGCGCTAACATGCCATCTTTGGTAGCCAAATAACTATAAGCATTCATGTCGTCAGCATCATAAATAAAGCTTTTCATATAATCCTGTTTTTCCTCGTCAAAGCGCATGGCAACCACATATTTTTTAGCAATCAAATGCTTTAAGCAATCTGCTACTATTTTGGGCGGTGCGGCTACTTCTTCTAATATTTTTTCAAAAGGTTCTACAAAGTATAAAACATCTAAAATATCGTAATCTATTTCGCTTAATTCGTAATTCATATTGTTAGTGATGGGTTCTTTCTTTCCATTTATAGGTTGCAAAATTAGCCCAAATACCAATAATTATTACATAAATAACATGAAATATTTCGGCTATGGGAAGTAATAAAATGAGCGTTTTTTTATTATAAAATTTAAGCATTGTAAACAAAAACAAACCTTCTATAAACATTTTAAAAAGCAGTTGATTTAATGCCAACTGCCAGTCAATAAATATGTTTAAAACCATGCTAACATTATAAAAATAAGCCATTACCAATATTAAAGTAATGTATCGGTTTTCGTATTTGGTACTTTTACTCACCCACCGTTTTCGTTGTTCAGTTAACTGTGCTAAAGTTCCGTTTGCACCTGTTTCTACAATGGCATTTTTATCAAATAAAAACTTTACTTGATTCGGATATTTTTTAAATATTTTGTGCATTAAAAACTCATCATCACCAGTCATAATATGTTCATTATCGGTATAGCCATTTACCTCAAAAAACACTTGTTTTTCAAATATTAAATTTGCAGCGCTACACATGTTTGGATTTTTAAGTTCCATGGCGGCAGCCCCTACTCCTACTAAGCCTGCAAACTCTAATGCTTGTAGTTTTTCAAATGTGTTTTTTGCTTTAAATTCTACCGGAGCATATATTAATTTTGAAGCTGAAATATTGATAAAATCATTGATGCTTTGCAACCATAAATTTCCTCTTACACAATCGGCATCTGTTAAAATAATATAATCAAAAATGGCATCATTAATTCCTTTGGTAATGGCTTGTTTTTTGTTGTTAATATTTTCAAAATTTGCTAAGTCAATGATTGAAATTTTGAATGCTGAGTTTTGTTTCTTAAATTCTGTTATTACATCCAAAGTTTTGTCGGAAGAATGGTCATTAATTACCATGATTTCAAACTTAGTTTTATCATAATTTTGACTGGTAATTGAGGACAAGCATTTACCTATAAAATGTTCTTCATTGCGAGCAGCAATAACAATAGAAAAAGTGTTTAAATTACTTGATTTAGCTATTATTTCCGACTTTTTTGTTCGGAATATAATTGCTAATAATCCAACAAAGAAAAAGGCAATTAAAATAAAATAACCAGCAGTTAAAGCGTATGAAAAATAGGTCCAAAAAATCATTTAGAAAAACGGTGTTTTAAAATAAAAATTAGGCCTAAAAGAGAAGGAATCATCATGTTGATAATCCAGAGTGAATATGCTGCAAGCAAAACACCTAATTCTATGCTTTTATCAAAGTTACTCAATTCCTCAAAAACAAAAATTGCGGCAGCACCACGCAAACCAATATCTAATAGAATAAAACTTGGCACCACAGATTGAATACAAAACACAGCAACAACACCTATAAAACTATTTGCCAATCCAATACGAACACCATAAAATTGCAATAACAACATGTATTGAACCATGAAAACGGTGTAACGAATAATAGAAAAAAGTAAAACTTTAGTTAACTGAGTTTTGGAATATGATTTAAAAACAATGATGTATTTTTCAATTTTATTAAAAAATCTTGTCCGGCTTAAAAGATTATACAATAAATCGATTCGTATATAACCTATAACTGCAAAAACATGCATGATAAAAAACGCAAAAGCTATTTGTTTCCAATAGATATAAACGTAAAAATCAGCTTTAGCAGTAAAAGCCAAAAGTGCGTACATTCCAAAAATAGCGGTAACCAAAACCTGCGCAGTATGGCCAATAACAGTAATTAACGAGCCTTTTATTTTGTTCAAAGTTTGCAAGTGAATGACCCTTCCTGCAAAATCACCCAATTGATTTGGCGTAATAATGCTTAAAGTAACACCAGACAAAACGGCTTTTAACGAATTACGAAAACTAATTTTCTCAAATTGGTTAATGAGCAAATGCCATTTAGCGGTTTCTAATCCCCAGTTTGCAAAAAGCAACAAAATGGCAAGTATAAGAAATAAAGAATTTTGAAGTGAAAAGTCGAAATGAAATTGAATAAATTTTTTATCTATTTGATAAGCAACCAATAATTTATAAAGTATAAACGCAATGGTAAAAACTGCTAAAGCAATTTTTAAATACGTAATCCATTTTTTATGTGTTTGCCAAAACTGTTTCAAGCCAATATTTTGCCTTTAAGGTGTGCAATTTATATAATTTTATTGGTTTGCTTTTGTTTTAAAATTATATTTGAGTTTTTTAAAAACAAAAATGGGTTTTATATTTTATCTATTATCAGGATTTGCTATTATGTTAATTGCAAGAGTTTGGCAACAAAAATTTATTGAACAACTTAACAGCGAACACAAAGCAATATTAATTGGTCTTTTTGGCAAACGAAATAATTTAAATTTATACATCAGTTTGGGTACTATGGTTATTTTTATCATCATTATTTTAATGGATTTAATAGCTATTCGTTTGGCGTTATTAGGTTTTGCTTTAAGCAACGTTTTATCTTTGGCTATACCAATGAATATGAACTATAACAAACTTTTGAAAGCAAATTTTCCAATTGAATTTACCAATAATTATTTAATGACTTCGGCATTACGAATTATTGGAACCATAGTCATTTTTTCTTATTTGTTTTTTGAGCAAAATTAACTTGGAAATTTTACCCGAAATAAAAGAATTTGACCGCATTATTTTAGGAATAGATCCTGGAACTTTGGTAATGGGATATGGAATTATTGGCATCAAAAAAAAGCAAGTTTCGTTAATTACACTAGGTGTTTTGCATTTAGAAAAATACGATGATTATGCCATGAAATTGAAGAAAATATTTGAGCGAACAGTTGGTTTAATCGATGAGTTTAAACCAGATGAATTAGCCATTGAAGCGCCTTTTTATGGTAAAAATGTTCAGTCGATGTTAAAACTAGGAAGAGCGCAAGGCGTTGCTATTGCTGGCGCCATGAGCCGTGAGTTAGCAGTAAATGAATATGCTCCAAAAAAAATTAAACAATCGATAACGGGAAATGGAAATGCTACCAAAGAACAGGTTTCGGGAATGCTGCAGCATATTTTAAAGTTCCAACACGACTCTAAATTTTTAGATGCCACCGATGGATTAGCAGCTGCTTATTGCCATTATATGCAAAAAAATTTGGGCATTGCTACTGCAAAAACCAAAGCAAAAATTCCTGCAAAAAAGAAAGCCACCAGTTGGGATAGTTTTGTAAGTAATAATCCAAGTAAAATTAAGAAATAAACCCTTTATTTGCTATTGAAAATAAAAATGAAATTCGCTTATAAATTTATACTTTTTTTATTGTTTTTTGCCTTTGGCAATGACATGGTTGCACAAAACAACGAAGAGAAATTAGCAGCTCAATTTTTCTCGAATGCGGAGTACGATAAAGCCGCTGATTTGTATGAAAAATTACTCAATAAAAATCTTACTTCTTTTTACTTTTACGACAATTTATTACAGTCGTACATTAAGCTCAAACGCTTTGATGATGCGGAAAGTTTATGTAAAAAAATGTACCGAAAACTGAATTCTGCTTATTATATGGTAGATATTGGCTACATTAACAAATTAAATAACAAGCCCGAAAAAGCAATTAAACAGTTTGATGAAGTTATAAAAAAAACCATTCCTAATCAGGATAAAATAAACGAAGCTGCCAATGCTTTTGAAAAACGCAACGAAACAGAATATGCCATAAAAAGCTATATAAATGGACGAAAATTATTGGGCTATATCAGCGTTTTTAACAATGAATTAGCAGCACTTTATGCCAAAACCAAACAAACTCAATTAATGATTGACGAATATTTGGGAAGCGTGGAACAAAGTCCAGTGATTAGTGAAGAAATTCAAGGTTTATTACAAAATAATATTCAACAAAATTCAGACTTTGAGTTACTGAAAAATTCAATGATTCGTAAAATAAAAAGCAATCCAAATACTGATGTTTTTTACGAAATGTTGATTTGGTTTTATGTGCAACGAAAAGACTTTGACAATGCATTAATTCAAGCAAAAGCAATAGACAAACGATTAAAAGAAGAAGGCCGAAAAATGATGGATTTGGGTTATTTGGCCATTAGCAATGAAAAATATGATGCCGCCATTCGCTTGTTCAATGAAGTAGTAATTTTAGGAAACACCAAAGCTTATTATTTATCGGCAAAACTGGGAATTTTGGAAGCCAGTAATAAAAAATTATTGAGTAATTCGAATTTAAGTTTGCTTGATTTACAAGATTTAGAAAAAACCTATATTTCATTTTTAGCAGAAAACGGAAAAACAAATTACACAGCTCAAAGTATGCGCGATTTGGGTAAATTATATGCTTATTACTTAAACGATATTGATAAAGCAATTGACATTTACAACAATATTTTAGAGTTACCAGGAACTGATAATTTTTTTAAAGCTGAATGCAAATTAGACTTAGGCGATTTATACGTAATAAAAGGTCAAGAGTGGGATGCAATGCTGCTTTACGGACAAGTAGATAAGGAGTTTTTGGAACATCCATTTGGCCAAGAAGCCAAGTTTAGAAATGCAAAATTGAGTTTTTATTTAGGTGAATTTGAATGGGCAAAAGCCCAATTAGACATTTTAAAAACTGCTACCACACAATTAATAGCAAATAATGCATTAGAACTTTCATTATTAATTCAAGACAATACAGTGGATTCAAACGAAGATGCGCTCAAACTATTTGCAAAAGCCGATTTAGATTATCAGCAAAACAAGTTTGCAGCAGCATTTCAGTTATTAGATTCCATTATATTATTGTTTCCAAAACATGCTTTAAGTGACGATATAGCATTTAAAAAAGCACAGATTTACACCAAACAAAAGAAATTTATTGCCACCATTATATCTCTAAAATATGATTGGGAAACTTTAGACGATTATCTGTTAAA
>CAIUQQ010000277.1 GCA_903901345.1 uncultured Bacteroidota bacterium
AATTGTTTTTTATACCATTTTTACAGAAAAAAATCACTACTTATTTACCTTGTAGTATTCTTAATTATTTAAATACCATTAAACAATCATAGACTATTAAATTCATTAGTTTTATTAATATATTTCAAATGTTGATAACTTATTTTATTTTGATTAAAAAATACAAGCCATATAATTTCAATAATTTGTATTCATTTTACATCTAAATAAAGCATAAAAAAAGGCAAGCTTTTCAAAAGAAAAACTTGCCTTAGGCAACTATAATATTAAAAAAAAATTTAAAACTCGACAATTGGTAATTTACATTCCAATTGAAGAAATAATTAAGGGTTTATATAGCTTAATTTATATACGTATCAACAAACTTAACGACCGAGTAAATTGAGTCTGTAAAATGAATTTCCCAATTCAAAATCCAACATCTAAAACTTCAACCTCAATCCACTATAAATCATTCTTCCAAAAACTGGACCCCAAACCATGCTAGCATCAAAGTAACTTCCAAAAGGATTTTGTGCATCAATGATTGGATTGCTTTGTTTAAAATCCAATATGTTTTCAACGCCAACATACATATCAAATTTTTTGTTAAACAAACTCTTACTGATTTGTGAATTCAATAATGTATATGCCGATGAGTAATTTGAAAGCCTGTTTTCAGTAGGATTATTTTGAGTATTTGGCAATCGCTTTTCACCAATCCATTGCCACGTAACATCAAAATTCCATTTGTTTTTTGTAGTGTAACTGATGTTAAAAAATGCACGATGAGCGGCTATTAAAGGAACTTCTTTTAACCCAACAGAATTGTATTGCGTTTGAACATCATAAAATCGGTATGCCATTCTTACATCCAAACGCCTTAATAACTCATAATCTAATTGCACTTGCAAACTATTTGAAAACGAATTTCCATTCAAATTATAAAACCTTACTTGCTGTGCATTTATATCTCTATCTACCACTATTTGATTTTGAAAATGAGTATAGTAATAATCTATCGTCCAGCTGCCTTTTCTGTAATTTAATTTAAAGTTTTTTGTTAAACTAAGTCCATAATTCCAAGCTACTTCTGGCTGTAATCCATAAGCATTAGTTTGGTCATTGGCAGCAAAAACAAATTGCCTAGCACTCACCAAAAGCCCTGTGTTTTCTGATATAATATTTGCTGTTCTTTGTCCCCTACCGCCACTTGCCCTTAACACCAATGTGTTGTTCAAAGCATAGCGCATATGCAAACGTGGCGTATAAAATAAGCCGTACAAATTATTATAATCTAAACGTTGGCCTGCCACTAAAGTAAACTTTGTTAAAAAACTATAAGTGTACTCAAAAAATGCACCCGAAACTATTTCGTTTCGCTTAAATTGATAATTGGAAAAATTATACAATTGTTCATCATAATTATCAATCATTACACTCAAACCTGTTTTAAATTTATGGTCGCTAGAACTAATTAACGATTGGTAAATGAGGTTAGAATAGAAAGAATTTTGAGTTCCATTATAGGTATTATTACCAAAAAAAGTTTCATATTTTTGGTTAGCACCCGAAAGCTGTAAACCAACACTTTTATATATTTTTTTATGAAATACATAACCTACTTTTAAAAAACCATCGTTCCTAAAAGCTTTTATTTGAACACCATATAATTTTGGTTTATTAATGGTATCAGCATTTGCATCAAAGTTAAATTGACCACCTGTTTTGGTATCAATTAAAGTCCTAATTCCACCTTGAATAATCAGTCCTTTATTTTTGTCGTAACGGAACCTATACATGGCATTTAATTGATAACCCAAGGGATTATCCAAATAGCCATCTTGGTTATTATCCATTCTATTTGTTAGCGCACTGGTGTGCAATAAAATCATGTGACTAAAAGCTGTGGTAGTTCTATGAGCATAATTCAAATTGGCTTCGTACCTCCCACCCTCACCGGCATAGGCATTAAAGTAAACTGTTTCTTTTACATCCGACTTATGTAACTCCGAATTGATTTGACCAGCTATGCTTTCAAATCCATTTACCACCGAACCAATTCCTTTGGTAACTTGTATGCTATTAATCCAGGTTCCGGGCGTATATGCGCTACCATAATTTACCGCCAAACCTCTGGCTCCAGGAATCATTTCTTGTGTTAATTGGGTATATTGACTAGCTAATCCAAGCATTTGAATTTGCTTAGTTCCTGTAATGGCATCCGTTAAATTTACATCTACAGAAGGATTGGTTTCAAAGCTTTCGCTTAAATTGCAACAAGCAGCTTTAAACAATTCTTTTTCGTTCATCACAGTAGTTTTCCAAGGGTCAATAAAACTTATTTCTGAACCTTTTCTTTCTACATTTATATTAACATCTTTTAGCCTATTTTTTGTTATCAAAAGTACTTTTACAAACTTCTTTTCCGCTACTAAAATAGTATCGGTTTTATATCCTACATACGAAACTATTAAGGACTTTGTTTGGCTTGAAAAAGGAATAACAAAAACACCATTGCTATCAGACTCTACAATGTTTTTTTCATTCATCCACCTTAAAAATGCTCCTTGAATAGGCGTAATATTTCCTTTTAAATCAGTATCTACAACTATTCCTTTTAGGCTTGTAGTTTGCTGCGCCATCACATAATTGCACAGCAAAACTACGACCAACATTAAGTAGTATTTTCTCATAATTTTTAAAAATTTTGAATGATGTATTTTGAAACAAATTGGTGTTCGTTCAAAATCAAAAAATAAAATCAATTTTGTTTAGTTAAGGATATTTTATTCTTTTTTGAATTCGTTTCGACAAGCTCAACGACCGCATACACTAGCAGCGGTCATTGAGCTTGTCGAAATGTTTTCCCACTTAACAAAACTACATTAAATCAAAAATCACAGTTCACAAATCACAAATCTAGTCATGATGAGTGTTGTCATTATCCCTATACATGCAGCAATCTGGCAGTTTCAAATACACTTGATCTGGTGCTTTTACTTTTTCAGTATCATGGCCAACACTGGCTATCAATTCATGTATTTTTTCAATGGTAATTTTATCGGCCATGTATACTACTTCCATCATTTTAGTATCTACATTCCACTCTGCCGATTTCACTCCTTTTACTTCCAATATTCCTTCTACTCTTTCTTTGCACTGCGTGCAATTTCCAAATACTTTAAACTTTGCAGTAGTTGGTTTTTCTTTATTGGTAAATGCCATTAAACTAAAAATGGCCAATGTCATTATTATTAAATTTTTCATTTTATTGTGGTTTTTTAAAATTGGGGTTGGTAATAAAATCATAGTCAGTAAGGGTTTTTAAAAATGCTATGATTTGTGTTTTTTCTATTGGTGATAACCTGCCTCTTAAT
The DNA here is from genome assembly GCA_903901345.1 of uncultured Bacteroidota bacterium. Classification (GTDB taxonomy): domain Bacteria; phylum Bacteroidota; class Bacteroidia; order UKL13-3; family UKL13-3; genus JAAFJM01. Next base: position 3,360 of record CAIUQQ010000277.1, read on the forward strand.
TTATCTAACAAAGCAATGTTTACATCAGTAGTTGGCGTAATAATAAAATCACTGTTATAATGTTCTATCACTTGTTCCAAAGTAGTAAATCTCCCATCGTGCATATAAGGAGCTGTTAGCTCTATATTTCTTAATGTAGGTGTTTTGAATTTTCCTTTATCTGCATCATTTAAAGTAATTTTATACCTGCCTAAGTCCTTAAAAACAGAATCTAATCCATTGTTTTTAAAATCAAAATCGGTAAACGTACTACCCAAAATATGGCAATGAATACAATCACCTTTTGTTTGATCTAAATATAATTCTTTTCCTGCTAACTCGTCAGCCGACAAATCTAATTCTCCTCTTACATATTTATCGTATTTACTGTTGGCCGAAATAATGGTTCTTTCAAATTGTGCCACCGCTTTCATTAAAAGCATGGTGGTAATGCTATCAGTTCCAAAAGCTCTTTTAAACAATTTTGGATATTCTGCATGACTCCTCAGTTTTGATAATACATTAGTCAAAGTTTCGTGCATTTCTACCGGATTTTGAATAGGACCAATTACTTGGTCTTCAATAGTAGCAGCGCCACCATCCCAAAAAAACTTTTTCTCCCATGCTAAATTCATAACAGGTGGCGCATTTCTAACGCCAAAAGCACCTGAAACTCCTTTGCTAAAGGTGGTATTACTATCAGTAAAAGCAAAATTTTGCTTATGGCAACTTGCACATGCTTGCGTATTATCTAACGATAAAATTGGATCATAAAATAGTTTCCTTCCTAATGCTATTCCCTCCACTGTCATTGGGTTTGTAGCAGGAATTTTTATAGGTGGAAATCCAATAGGTGTTAACAAATTATAAGGCGTTGCAGGAGTGTCATTCCCTAATATTGGACCAGGGGCAACAATGTCTCTGTCTTTCTGGCAAGCAATAATAATTACTGCAAATGCTATAAAAATAATTACTATATTTTTCTTCATTGCTATTATTCTGCTTTACCAAAAGTGAAAGATTTTTCCAAATTTTTTCTCATATTTACCATCCAAAAAGTATCAACAGCGGCAGTAGATTGACGGTCATTGTCAATATTAAAATCAATGGTATTTTGAACAGCATAAGCTTTATTCAAATCAAAATCAATCGTTAGTTTTGATAAAGCTCCATTTATGTTTATCAAAGGTAAATCCAATTCAACATTTCCTCTTGATAAATCTTTTCCTAAATGCAAACGCAATGGTTTTATTTCATTTAAAGTGTTCTTATAATTTCCTTCATGCTTAAAGAAAATATAGCCCGTATTCCAATCCCAAATCATGCCATAACTTGGGTCTAAATATCCATCTTGTACACCAGTTGTATTTCTCAAAGAATCTACTCCTAACATAAACTTCAATTGAGTATATTTTGCATTCGGAATTCCACTCAATAAAAATGTGTTTTGTGTTGGTTCTTCTATATTTATCAAGTTATAGTTTTTTGCCAACCACTCCTTTTTGTTTTCATCTACTAATACCAAATTTGTTACATAATATTTAAGTAAATTGATGGTATATAAATTACCCGCAGCATTCCTGTAATTAGTATCAGACGAACTAATTGTTTTACCATTCACTGTATTATTAAAGGTAATTGATAAATTAGTGGTGGCTACTTTTGCTAAGGTTGGTGGCGTATCTTTACCACAAGATACCAATAGTGTAATTGCAATTATTAACGAGTTTAAATACGTTATTTTCATGTTTGTATTTGTTGTTTTTTATTGATAACAATATTTAGTATCAATAGTTTAAAATAATAAAAAATTTGACTTTAAACTGATTCAAAAACCATGGAAGGTGTTATCTAGTTCAAAGATTCATTTTTAAATAATAGAATTACTTAAAATGGAAATACTTTCTATATGCTAAATACGAAGAGAAATTGCACTCAAGTGCAACAAATTATAGGGGGGCTTGTTATTAAATATATAAAACGATTTGGTTTTAAAAACCTCGTGATAGGTATATACTTTTTGGAAAAATGACAACTGCAGTAAATTAAATTTTTGAGTAAAATTAAAACTTATTTGCTTTAATGAATTGGTACTGTTATCATTGGTTTTACATTGAAAATCCAAATCATCGCAACATGAATTATCCGTCATTTTGCCACATTCACAAGCATCATCAACATTGTTATGTTCAAACAAACTAATGCTAGTAATATTACCTCCGCATAAATGTATGCTTGCACTTACATGTGTAGAAAGTGCTAAGTAAAACAATGCAAATAATATGTATGAAATCTTTTTCAATTGCTAAGCAAATGTAAACAAAAAAAATAATATGCAATTCTTAATATTTTATAAATTGTAAAATAATCGTTTAATTGACCGAAAACAAGTAGAGACATTTTTATTAAACATCTTTTGCCTTTTGTTGTTATTTTTTGTGTTTCGTGTTAGGAGTTACGTGTTTCGGGTAGCTTGTTTTGTCCGTGGTGTCCTCACCAATTCACTCCTCTGCCCTTTGTTATAGCGCAGCGGCACCAACAACAATTTTGCCCGCACATTCTCTGAACCATAATTTATAAGATTTAATGATTTGCATGATTTTGATTGTTGTATTGGTAAATATAAAGTTTGTTGTCACCCTGAGCTTGACGAATGGGTGAGAAAAGCAATCTCTCCCCGCACATTCTCTGAACCATGATTTATAAGATTAAATGATTTGCATGATTTTGATTGTTGTATTGGTAAATATAAAGTTTGTTGTCACCCTGAGCCTGACGAATGGGTGAGAAAAGCAATCTCTCCCCGCA
>CAIUQQ010000278.1 GCA_903901345.1 uncultured Bacteroidota bacterium
ATACTTACAGTTGGTGGTTGCATAGGCGCAGTTGGCTATTTTTTACTAAATACGTGTTACTTTAAGTTCTATACGTGTTTATTTAAGTTCTATACGTGTTACTTTAAGTTCTATACGTGTTAGTTTAAGTTCTATACGTGTTAGTTTAAGTTCTATACGTGTTACTTTAAGTTCTATTCTTGTTACTTTAAGTTCTATACGTGTTTATTTAAGTTCTATACGTGTTAGTTTAAGTTCTGTACGTGTTACTTTAAGTTCTATACGTGTTTATTTAAGTTCTATTCTTGTTAGTTTAAGTTCTATTCTTGAATAACTAATATATATACCGTGTTTTGATTTCTATAATTGGAAAATTATAAATAAGGCAGATTAGTTTTTATTATACTGTAAAAATCTTTGATAAAATAAAATAAGGGAGCATGCTTGTTTGATAGTAACAAGGGAGCAAGGTTCATTGTTGCTTCCGTATGCTCCCATGGTGTTGCTTATTATTGCTAGCAAGGAGAGAGTAAAAGTGGTTGTTTGGTAACGACAGCGAATGTCGGTTTGTGAGATTAGATTTGTTGAAAAATATAATAATGGAAACTAAAATCAATTACAAACCCGAAGATTATTTAATCATGGTAGCAGAAAAAGCAGAAAGCTGTAATTTCAATAAAAAAACATTTGAGCTAGATGAAATAAAACCAAATCTAGAATTTTTAAGTGAATATTATTCTATTTCAGTTTCGGAAGCGTTTTGGATGTCAATTCTCTATCTATTTTCCTTTAATAAATCGGGGGTGGAAATGCCTGAAATGGCTCGCTATATGAGTAGCTCATCATTAAAAATAGGTGCCTTTAAAAATGATTTCTTATCATTAGAAAATAAAAAGATAATAACGAAAATAAATAAGCAAAGAAGAGGCGAATTTGCCAATGAATATAGTTATGCTATACCAATTGAAGTAATTGAGAAAATAAGTAAAGGAGACAGACTAACAACTGTAGTTGAAGTTAGAAAAAAGGAAAACACCGTTGATTTTTTAAGTCAAGCAAATGATATTGCCATGAACATAAAAAGTAAAAATATATCATTGACAAATGGTTTGTTACAAATTACAGAATTAATCAATAATAACCGCAAATTGATACTGGTAAAAAAGGTGGAAAAGGATAATTTGATTGTTGAAGATAAACTATTATTGTTTTTATGTATTTGGGATTTGATTTCGGGAGAGGAAGATTTGAAATTATTTGATTTTATAAAATTGGTTTATCAATCCAAATCGGAGCAAATTAATGCAATTCAAAATTTTATCAATAAAAAGAATGCCTTAATTAAAAAGAATTGGCTGGTATTGAATCATATTGATAGTTATGTGTTTAGTACCATCGTAAACCTTTCACCTAAGACCATAGAATTGTTAGAAAAACAAGATATCAAATTGTTCGTAAATTCTGAAAGCACTCAAGTTGAAGGGGTCATAAAGCATGGAAAAATAGCAGCAAAAACATTGCTATTTTCAGCAAGTGAAACCAATCAATTTTATACCATTTCCAATGCATTACAGGAAACTGAATTTAATAAAATACAAAAACGATTATTAGAAAAAAAACTTGCCATTGGGGTAACAGTATTATTCCATGGAGAACCTGGAACTGGCAAAACTGAATCTGTTTTACAGATAGCCAGAACAACAAAAAGAGACATTGTAAAATTAGATTTAAGTAATACAAAATCGATGTGGTATGGCGAAAGCCAAAAGAAAGTCAAAGAAATATTTAACAATTATTACAAAATAAAAAAAGCAAATAAAATCACGCCTATATTATTTATAAATGAATGTGATTCATTATTTGCAAGCAGAAAAAGTTCTAATGAATCGTCATCAATTGCCAATACAGAGAATGAAATGATCAATATTTTATTAGATGAATTAGAGAATTTTGATGGAATTTTGTTTGCAACTACCAATTTACCCGAAAACCAAGATGATGCTTTTTCAAGAAGGTTTTTGTTTAAAATGAACTTTAAAAAACCTGACCAATTGATTAGGGCAAAAATATTTCAATTAAAGTTAGATAGCCTTCCCAGTAATTATTGCCATCAGTTAGCTGTAAACTACCAGTTATCGGGTGGTGAAATTGATAATATTGCCCGAAAAATTGAAATAAATTCCATATTAAATGGAACCGTTCCAACCTATGAAATGGTATCCGCTTATTGCGATGAAGAAAAAAGAATTAAACCTTATAAATTTGTTAAAATAAAAGGATTTATGGCAAGTTGAAATCATCAAAAGGAATATCATTGAGTTCTTTTAAAATATTGTACGAAAACCCAAATTCTGTTAATCCTTCTTTCCTTAAATTATTGAATCTTTCCCAGGTATAGTTTTTTTCTGGAATAAATACTTCAATGGCATCAATGCTTGGGAATAATTTATAATCAAAGTTGTTGCAACCTAAAACAATATATCCAGTATAATAATATTTGAATTTGTTCTTTTGTGCGTAGTCAATTTTTAGAAGGATGAGTAATTTACCTAAGCTATATTTTTTATAATGAGGATTGTAAAAGTTCAGTATTCCCATTATTGAATTTTCCCCCAAATCAAAATAACCAACAGCGATTAGGGTTTCGTGATCTCTTATTTCTATTATTTTTGTATCAAACGCTGCTTTCTTTTCTGAATTTAACAATACATTTTGAACATTTTCAGGGGCATTAAAGCTAATTGTTTCAAGGTACAATGCATACAATTGATCTATTTCCTCATTATATTTTGCTTCACCAATGCTAATGCTAAATTTTTTATTTTTTTTAAATATTTTATGCGTGTTAATTGGATTTATTTCATTAACCAATGTTCTAAGCCAAAAACAATCCAGCATATTACCATGTTCGCCATGAATACATTCTGTTGTAAAAACAGACTGCACCATTCTATAATATCCTTTTGCCAAATAATTATCCAATGTTTTTCCAATTACTTGTTCAGGTAAAATATTTTCGTGTGGTTTCATATGTTTATTTATTTGAATGAACCGCTCAATTGTTATAATTGGCGATTGCTTTTACAAATGTTTCTTTAAGTTTATTTCTCAAAGATATTGGCTCTTCAACTACAAATACGTCACAGTATTTTTTAAGAAATAGTTCTAAATCTGCATCCAATTCCACAAATAATTCGACAGTATTTTTTTTGTAATTTATTACTTGGGAGTAGTGTAAATGGTACTTTTCTAAATATTTATAAACCCAATCTTGTTTGGGTAATACTTTTAAAACAACTTTTTCAGGTGCATAAATTGGGTTGTATCTATTTTGTCTATTTAAGCCAACAATAGCGTGTTTAAAATAATCATTTGGGTCGAAATTATCTGGAATATTGATTTTAATTTTTTTATTGATCGGTGTTATTACGCTTAAAGCATCTAAGTTATATAAACGTAATGTTTTTAAATCTACATTGATCTCTTTGTCTCCTGTTGCATAGTCAGCCACTAATAAATACCAACCAATATTCCAACCAGAGTTTAACTCTTTTAACAGCAATGGTAAAAATTGTTTTTCATTCAATTCGCCATTAATCATTTTATGATGTTTAACTTTAACGGGCTTTTGATCAAGAATATAATCCAGCATTTTAGAAAAATTTTGCTGACCTGCTTTTTCTCCAATTTCTAATAATGTTCTTGGATTCCATGCTATTTTATTCTGTTCATATTCATGGTTTTCAAGTATAATTGCTTCAATTTTTTTGTAAATTAATTTAGAATCGGATTTAAAGAAATCAGGATTATAACGGAGTATTTTTATAAAATCATCAAAGTCGTCTTCAGTTATTTCTGAGTAAGCACAGATGCCCATACCATTTAAATTAATAGATAGATAATAATAATTATCTTCATCCTTGTCAAATAATAGTAGTTTACCATTATTTTGTTCATGTAAATCAGGGAATTTGTTTTTTAATATTTCTCTTAATAATTCAATATCTCTTTCAAAAGTACGTTTTACATAATTACCTATTAAATAATCTTTATCTAATAAATACTCTTTAAAAGTATCATAATTAACTATGCCATTTGATACTATTCTAGCATCAAGTAACTTGACTCTTTGTGATTTACTGAGTCTCACTTCTTTTTTTACCTTCAACTTTTTCATAAATACTTTTTTACAAAGGTAGTATTTTAGAACGACATCTATTGTCGGTCAAAGTATTTACCTTTGTAAAAATATTTAAAACCATAATGGATTCAATAATCAAAGAAAAAAGTTTTTATAGTGCAGACGAACCACTGTTAGTTTCTAAAATGCATAATTTTTACGGAAAAGATTTTAAAATAGATGAGCCTTGTTATTGTCATGCCGTTTATTTCAGTTTTTCATTATTGCCAATCTTCTATGATAAAACTGTGTTTATTTATTTACAAATGAACAAAAATCAAAAAGAAGTAGGGTTTAGCAACGATTTTTTAGAAGCAGCAAAAGATGTAAAAACTATAGATGATTTGAAGTTTTTATTGTCAACTTATAGAAAATCATTTTTAGATAAAAATAAAATAATTGATCCTGAATTTTTAGCAAGTATTCCTGAAGAAATTATTGATTTATTGGTAAATTCAAATGGGTATTTACTTTATAAAAACCAAGCTGTAAAGTTATATCAGCTATTTAATAATTGCACAGAAGAAGCAGCATTATTATGGGTAAAAAACTGGAATAAAAAAGTTCCAGCTGTGAGAAGTGAAGCCAATAATTTATATGTAAATGGAATATCATTACAGAAAATTATTGAATGCCTTTCTCCTTTTAACGAGCATTTCTTTTTTATCAGTGAGCCATCTCAAAATCTTGACTTGGCTCTAGAATTAATTAAGTCAAAATAACCTAAAAACAACAAATAAAATCATGGAACAACAAATAAAAAACGGAAAGTTAATTTTAAAATACTTCGGTGAAAACTATAAAGATGTAGATCAATTTTTCACTATAAATTTGATAGAAGAAAATGGTAAAATCCCCTTATTTGAATTTTGTTTTGAATTTGAGGGATCTAATACCAAAGAAACTGTTCTATTTGATTACAGAAGCATACCTATAAAAAATGCCATTATTCAGCCTTATGCATCTGAATTTGTAGCTTTAAACAAAGAACAGTTTATGCTTTCATTTGATTTGATTGAAGAGTTACCAAATGACGGTGAACTTTTTAAAGGAATTGCAATATTTGATTCTCCTATACCTAACAACATTCCACAAGAAATAATTTACAACTTTAATATAAAATAATTATGAGTTCTACAATACACAAATGGTTAGTTTCATTCACGACTCCAACGTCTAAAGGAAAATTTTTAAAAGAGACCGTAGAAGCCACAGACTGGTTCTATGCAAAGGCAGCCTTGGAAAGTCGATATCCTGGAATTAATATCCTCAATTATACTCCAATTAGATAAAAATAAATTTGGATTATCAAAATTAATTTTGTATACTTACATAAAAACAAGCAATTTATGAGAAAATTACATGAATCAGAAAACCACATTTCCATCACTGCATGGCTGAATGAAAACTTAGAAGATAAAAAATCAATAAAAGGATGTTGTCAAGAAGTTAAAAAGGTTCCAAAAACAAAAGGAATTTATTTCTGGTTTATGAAATCGGATGGATATAAAGTGTTAAGTAAATATATTACAATTAATCCAATTGAGCCAAGGTATACCAAAAAAATTGACGGTGTTCAATATGATTTAGTTTATTTAGGAACTGCAGGTGTAAGAAATAATGCTAATGGGTTAAATAGCGGACATTTACATGAAAGATTGAAATGGCATTTATGTGACAATAAAAGTGTATCAGCCCTATGCAGTGGTATAATGTCAACATATAGAAGAACAATAGGTGGACTTATTAGTGATGACTTAATTGCAAATTTTATTCAAGATGAGATAGATTTATTTTTATGTAAAAACTTTTATATATATTATTTAGAATATCCAGGTTCATTTTTAGAGGTGAAAGATGATGTTAACTCAGATGAAGGTATACTAATAAATGTTATCAGACCTATTTTTAATTTAGACAAGAACCCTAATGCTGTAAATCAAAATCATGTCACTTATTTAATTCAACAAAGAAGACAACTAGTAGAAAACTCATCTAAAAATAGATGGTGCAATTCTGAAAATACTAGGATTAAATCTTATAAAGTTAATAAATCCATTGATACCCCAAAGGCAACTGCAATATTAAATAACAATATCAGTTGTGTTGAATTTATAGTCAGTAGAACTGAAAATATTGCAAAAGTTGCAGCTAGTATTCCAAACTTACCAACGGGTATTTGCAATATAGAATTATATAGTAATAATAGAAATGATATTAGAGTATTTGTTAATGGTAAAACTAGAAAAATAATTATAAATAATAGAACTGTAAGTGAATATTTTAATGCTAATGATACTAAAAATGGGAATATACCAAGATGGAGAATAGTGAGTAATGAAATGAATCAGGTAAATGGAATTATTGAGGAAATAACAGTAAAAGTTTGCCCAGTTGGTAATGATAATTTGGATCAAACAAAAAACAATGCAAGTCCCCAAAAACATCTAATTGATAAGGAAGTCAAAAAGAATGAAAAAAAAATAGCTCAAATAATTACTCACCAAGAAAATTTAATATTAAGTAAAAATTTTAAAGTAGTTATGATATGTGCTGGAG
>CAIUQQ010000279.1 GCA_903901345.1 uncultured Bacteroidota bacterium
GGAAAGCGCAGGAAGTAGGTAAATATACAATTTCGGCAAGAGTAAAAGATGAAAAAGTATCTTATGTTTTTGATGTTGAAAATCCTGACATGCGTTTTTTTGAGGATGAAAATGATATTGTTTGTTTTGTAGACCAAGAAACGTCACTTTCACCAGACTTTTCAAGTTTAAGAAACGTACCGAATTTAAATTTTAATTCGAAAAATGCTAAGGTAGAATTGGTAAATAATATTTTAAAAATTACACCTGATAATGAAGGGTTTTTTACTATAGAATTACGGTCAGGTACAACGATATTAAGTAGTAAAAAAATGTTTGCTCAGCGAATTGATTTACCAAAAATAGTTTTGAAAAATATGTTTGGACAAACATCTACAATTGCTGATGTTCATTGTTTAGAATCAGAAAACACAAATTGGCAAGTAGTAAATTTCAATTTGACAGTAGCATTTCCAAATGGAAAAATGGAAACAATAAAAAGCAATACACGTTTTTTAAGAAATGAATTGAGAGATATTGAAGCAAACTTACCTTCAGGCTCAACTTTGATTTTTGATAAAATCAGGTTATTAAATAAAGATGGAATTTCAACTATTATGGGTTCACCAATATTTATTTCAAAATAATGTCAGAATATACCCGAATAGCAAAAAGCAAAAGACTGAGGTACAAAATTATTCAATTATTGTACTTAATATTTTTGATTTTATCAGTTATACAAATTCCATCTGATTGGATTTCTGTAAATGGATATATTAATAAATATATAGAAAGACCAGAAGCCGATTATACTGACCCAGTATTAAAACAAGCAGTAAAAGACATTGATGCATTTGAAGTTTTATTTTTAGAAAATGTATTATTTGACAAAAAAACTAAGCAAATTAAAGAACCTAATTCCTATTCAAAATCCGATGTTTTTTTAATTGATAAAAACAATGGAAAAGCTTTATTTGACATTATTGTCAAACTTAATAATTGGTCAAAACGACTAAATAAAAAAGATAAAAGAAGAATAGATTTTGAAAAATTATTTAAACTAGACCTGGAAAATGGAATAAAAAGTGGGGATGAAAAAGGTTGGATTAAATGGCGTTGGAAAAATGTACCTGCAATTATTGTAAATAATTTTATTAAAGAATTTAAATTAAGGATTTTATTAATCAATAAAAATGTTTTTAAAGAAATAGAATCTCCAAAACCATTGATTAGTTTCAAATCGAATATTTCTAAAATTTATGTGAACCAAGAGGTTTATTTATCTTTAAAAGGCGATTCAATAAAAACGATAAAGATATTAAATAATAATATTGAATCATTTGACTATAAAACAATAGGAATTGATAGTGTAGTTTTTAAACCAACAGTATCAGGAAACTATACAATAAATATTAACTCCGAAGAAATTCCGTTTGAAGTTTTTCCTGTATTTTTTCCAAGAAAAGAATCTGTTCCTTTTAGATTATGTTTTAGTGGAGTAGATTATAATTTAGAAATTGAAACAAACCAAGCTAAAGGAGAATTAAGTGTAGAAGGTGACCCAAATGCAAAATACAATAGGGATAAAAATGAAATAACTTTCAATATATCACAAGTAGGTTGGAATGAAATAAAACTAAAAACAAAGAATGGATTGATATTTCATGATTCAATTTTTATAAAATCGATTCCAACACCAAGGGTTACAATTAATGAATTGCCTTCATTTAACATAAATAAACAACGCTTAAATACTTTGAAATACTTTAATTTAATTGCATCACATCCAAGTATAAATGCTAGCATTTATAAAGTTGATTCGTATAAAGTAAGGTGGGTAAATTCAAATCCATTTGAAGAAACAATTTCAGGTTCTAAAGTTAAAATTACTGATAAAGACACTGAAACGCTTAAATACATAATTATTCATTCAATAAATATTAGAATGGGTAACAAAATAAAATCATTAGAACAAACAATTATTATCCCTATTTTATAATTATGAAAAATATAAATTTTAAAATTTTAGTACTTATAATTATTGGATTTGTAATTAATCCATTATATGCACAGGATACAATAAAATTAACAGAGTCAATGGCAATTGCTAAAGGTTCAACTTATACATTAAAAGCTGGAACTGTGCTTATAATTAGCCCAAATGTTAGAATAATAATAGAAGGCAGTATTGATTTAAAAGGTACTAAAGATCAACCAATTCAAATTGTTTCTGAAAACGATAAAGATGCAGGAGAGGGATTTATAATAAAGGGTAATAACTATTTGGCAACAATAAATTTGAGTTATGTGAATTTTATTGGATTAATTCAACCAATAAGATTTGACCCATATTGGTCAAGAAAAAATGTAATAATTGATAATATAAAAATTTCAAAATCTAACTTTTACGAACCAATTATTTATGTTTCAACGCCAATTATTGATTTGAATAAAAATATAAGTAAAATGAATATTTCCAATAGTTATTTTTATAACAACAATGCTGGAATAATTATAGAATCAGCTGGTAATATAAAAAATGAAATCAATATAAACAGTTTGGCTTTTTATGAAAACAATATAAAAGGAATAGATAGCACATTGGGTATGTTACATATTGAATTAGCTAAACCATTTTACAATAAAAATTTAAAAATAAACAATTTAGCATTTAACAGAAATTCATCAACAAATGGATCAATTGGTATTTCAGTTACTGGCAATCAAGATACAATTTCTATTGACAAAATTTATTCTTACAATTCTAATCGTCCAATTTACGACAATCAAAATGACTTAAGACTTCCTTTTATTAAAACTACACTTTCTGATTTAACAAATTGGAAGGATGAAACTAATTGGATAAAGTATATTAACCATCAAGAAGATACAATTGATTTTTATGCTTTTAAACCTTTAAACATTACTCAATTATTAGATTCAAATGGAAACACCATTCCATTTACTTTAAATCAAAATGGCGAAAAAACACAAGTGTTTTACAACCAAAATATTTCATTTAACGTAATTCCTAAAAAAGCAGTTGTAGATAATAAATATACGGTAAATATTCCTGCTCCTGTTTTTATAAAAGATTCAATTAGAATAAAATATTTAATAAAGCAACAACAAGGATTATGGATTCAGTCAAAAGATTATTATTTTCCATTTGTTAAATTTATTCCAACATTTGAAGTATTAATGTGGGGTGGTTTGTCGACTATTTTTTGTGATGTAAAAACAAAATGGGGCCTTCCAGGCTCAATTGATTGGTCTGGTGGATTTGGAATTCAATACAATTATTCAAAGAAAATATCCTTTTCTTCAAGCTTTTATATGTTTAGCCTTTCTGCAGGAAATCCTTCATCAGCATTATATAATGCAAGAACGGCTACAATTTTATATAATGATATTAACAAAGGTTTGGTATACCAAGAAAGCAGTTTTGAAAACAATTTTATTACTGACATGAAATCATTAGATTTTAACATGTTATGGAATATAAAACCATTAAACAATTATGAATCTGTAAAGTCAGATAAAGTTACATATACACCCGTTTTAGGTTTAGGTGTAACTGTATTTAAGTTTGACCCATATAGAAACTTATATTATACAAAAAGTACAGATAGTGTTATAAAAGTAAGTTTAAGAGAACTTGGTACCGAAGGACAAAACTTTAATGGTAAAGGTCAATATGCTCAATATGCTGCTGGACTAAATGCATTGGTTCAACTAAATATTAGTTATAAAAAATTCCATTTGAAAGGGGACTTAAAATTTGTATATACATTTACAGATTATTTGGATGATTACAGTAATGGTAAATTATATGGTGGTGATTATAATAAATGGGTAGAAACAAATAATGGTAGATTAAATGACCAAATACTAGTATTTAATTCATCAAGAGAACTCAAATCGTATTTCCCTGAATATAATGTAATTTCAAAACGAACTTACGATATTATTACAGATACTTATTTGCAATTTCATTTTGGAATTGGTTATGATATTGGAACTTTAAAAAGCACTAAGCATAAATAAATTTATTTTTAAATCTAAAAAAATTATTACTGATTTATTATCAATTCTTTATTCGGATAAGTTAGCTTTTCAGTAAAGTTTTTGTTGTTCCATTTAAATTGAACCAAATTGGTTTGATCAGCACTGAAATCATATAA
>CAIUQQ010000280.1 GCA_903901345.1 uncultured Bacteroidota bacterium
CCAAAGTTCCATTCATAATGTGTTGCAGTGCTTACTGGCTCGGTGTAATTCATTAAGTAAACAGTGCTATCAAACTCCATGGCAGGGGCAAATAATGGTGTAAGTAAGGTATCTACTAAAATAGTTATTTCATCTATTTCGGCTACACTTGGAGTAATTACCGATAATAAGTATTTTGAACTTTTTACTGGTGCATCTACCGCTACAAAATAATTGTTCCAATTGGCTAATATACTAGTATCGCCATCTGTAATTCTGCTCCAACTGGTAGTAATTTCATTTGCATGTAAGTTTAGATAATCGTTATACTGGGTAAACAAATTATCAATGCAAGGGTCTATATTTCCCCAATTATCCAAACTATCCAAATGGTCTTTTAAAGGAGTGTCACTAGTTATGTAATTATCGAAATCAGCTAAAGCTGGTAAATTAGGGTCGGTAAATAGGGTTAAGTTTTGATAGTATGTTTTAAACCAACTCTTTTTAAAGAACAGTTCTTTGTTCATGGTACTAGTAAATACATTGAACAAATTAACTGGACAAGGTGTGGTGGCATTTTCAAAACTTTGGTCATGCATAAAGTGAGTAAAATACCTAAAATAATTAGCCAAATTTCCTGTGTTGTACATATTGTAATACCTCATAAATTGGTAATTGTCGTAATAATACAACATACCTAAAAACAAACTCATATCGTAAGGAAAACCAACCAATGTTTCGGTGCTGTGGGTACTGTCAAAACATAAAGTATCGCTATATCCTGCATTGGCATATCGGTTGTATTTTATGTGTGCGGTATCTCGCGCCAAACAGCCATCTTTATAGGCAGTTAGTATATAAGTAATGCTATCATTTGGAGTACTAATTGGTGTTAAGCTAGTTGTAGAATCGAGCCATGTGGTAGGATACCAAGTAAAGCTATCGGCATTACTCAAATAACCGTTTAATTGTACTGCTGTATTTCCACTTATAGGTTGACCAAAAACGGTTGGACGGCTTAGTTTAATATATGCACCAGGTATCACAACTATTGAATCCCAAGTAGTAGTATCACCACAATAATGGGTACTTACAGTATGTGAAACAGCATACTTATAACCGCCTAACCATCTAAAATTAGGAAAAGTAAAAGTATCAGGAAAAGCCAAATTATCATATTCCCAATCGCCACCATATTGAATTTGAGGTGCAAAAAGATTGGTATTTGTAGTATCAATTAAATGTACATGCCAAATTGTTTTTTCTCTGTATTTTCTGCTAATAGAATCACTGTTTTCATAAGCTTGTATATTATTAGGACAGCCTGTTTGTGCTAAACTAAAACTTGGGTTTAAAACATGTTGATTGTAATAATACAAATTTATTGAATCCTTTTGACCACAATCATTGTAACTTATCAATGTAATTCGATACCATTTACCAGGGTCGTCTATTTGTGTATTACAAATAGTTAAAGGTCCTATGTATTGAAGCGTATCACACAAATCACCACCTCCAATTGCACCACCATTTCCACCTTTAATATCAGGATAAATGCAAGTATTGAAAATTGCTTCTGGAGGAGATACTGTATAATTTGTGTCTATTCTACAAAACTTAATACTTCGTTTGGTATCGTTCAACATTCTATCAAAATCAATGGTTGGACATTGACCAGGGCAAAAAGTATCTTGACTAATAGATGCCCAAGCTTTAGGTAAAGCAAAATTTGCAAAACCCCAATCACGGTTATTAATTCCATAGTCAGCCCTAATTTGTGCAACATTACAAATAGGTGCAGCGGTGCCAAATGGAATAACATCTACATTTGTTAACATAGTGGCCATACTTGGTTCTATACCAGCGTGGGTAGCAGTTCCAGAAGGAACAATAGAAATATAAAACACATGTATATCACTTGTATCGTTAGGTTTTTTCCAAAACTTAATATTAGCAGAATCTTCAAATTGTACATAACTATTAGGGTGACAAATAACTTCAGCATAACCACAATTTTTTTCATCTCCAATGTCCACAATCGCATTTTTACGGATAATTAAAGATCCATAAGGCATAACTATTAACCTGGTGTTATTACCAAAACGAGTATATGATCCACTGTCCAATATTAAAGCTGCATAATCACTCACTGTAATTTCCGACTTATCGTTATAGTCCATCATTTCAATATTAGGACCTACACCACCTGCTGAAACATCAGGACAAATAGAATAACTAGGGCGTGTTGGAATTCTAGGGCAAGGACCTTCCATAATCAAACTATCATTATTTCTGAGCCACTTTTGAGGGCAAATTTGCATTTTACTTGCATTCCTTATTTTCAATAAGCCATTAGGAGGTGTAATGGTTAATTTATAAGGTAACGATTGTGGGATTCCAATACCAAAATCAAAAGTATTTTTTATACTGTCAGTAGCTGTTGGGAAATAACAATTCATTACACAAGGGTCGGCTAATTGAATTAGGAATTCTGTTCGGCCAACAGGTGCTATTAAGGTAATAATATGGGTAGTATCGTTATATACATAAGTAATTCCTTTTCCATTTGCACCCATTGCATAGTTACTATCCAAATCAGGCAAGTAAAAGCTAACTGAATCTATGCTATCGCATTGGATATAGCCTTGGTATTGGTATTTGCCTATTAGTTTATAAAATGCTTCGCAACGCTTGTTACTCTTTATAAAAATTGAATCTTTGTATATTAATTTTTTACCATTCTCAATTCTTGCTTTTCTGAAAAATGTATAAGTATCACAATAACCCGATTTAAATATTGTATCAATTGAATAACTGAAGAATACATTTTGTGCATCTGTCTTTAAACTGCTATTTGAATCAACATTAAATGGATTTATAACAGTATCTAAATCATTTGAATTGTTGATTCTTGAAAAGTGATAGTTTAAAATATCTATTTTAGCATTTTTTAAAGTTAGTAGGTGTGATGTATATTTTTGATTCATTACTATTTGTGGGGGTTGTGCAGTATCATTACATCCTAATACTTGAATAGTAGTTTGAAAATGACACCACTCATTAGCTTCAACAGATAAATTCTTTGTCATTCTAGAATGATGACCAAAACTTCCTTCAGGATTACATATTTCTCCTTCACTACCTGCCTTATATGTATTTGAAGTAATTGAAGGATCATTATTATATCTACTATCATTGCTTCCAAAATTACCATGTGTGCTGCCATTTTGAATGTTGATTGTATTACTTGTTGTTTTGCCTTCTATAAATGTGGAAATTGTTGCCTGCATTTTCCAATTATCGCTTTTATTATTGTCTTTATCACATGGGTGCTTCCAAACTATTGAATTATCTTTTCCAGGTAACAAAAAGCAACTTTCATCATCTTCATTACCATTACCATTTAGATTAAATTTAATATTTTGATTTTGATACCAATTTTTGTTTTGAATTTCATCGTAAATTTTATAATAGCGTATATCATCTTCGTCATGAACTTCTATATTTCTTTTAAATAAAGCTTTAGGGCTAGTAGGCCATCCCAAAACATAATTCATGTATTTATATTTAAGTTCTATTTTATATACATCACCCGATTTATAAATCATTGAACTAGTTGTCTTGTCTTCAGGGTCCGGTCCATCACTATCTATAGTAATTACATTATGGTGGTTTCCATTATGAATGTTATCTCTTTCTTCCCAACCATAAAAAGCAGGGTCAATAGCTAAAACATCTTCTCCAGCTGTAATAATAAAATTACTTATATCACCATGTTCATGACCAGAATTGAAACGTCTATATCCATTTTGGGAAATACCTTTACCTTCTGCGTTTAAATGTAAATAATGCTCAGTAGGTAAATTTCCAGTATTATTCCTAATTATTAAATCGCCACTCAAATCATAATCAGTAATATCACTATAAAATGGTTTTGTGGGATAAGTAAATGCTGCCAAATAATCTTGTCTTAGTTGTAAACCTGTATAACCTTGCAATTGTATTCTATCTTTGTTAGTTATATTATTGTATTGTGGTTTTCTTGTAAGTGCTAAAACACCATTCATATTAAAGTTACCCCATGTATCGTCATAAGTAGGGCAGTCTCCATTTGGCATTTTAATATTATTATACCATTTGTATAAGTTTTGCTCAAAGGCTGGATTATAAACATAATTGCGTACATCTTCTCCAGAAAAATTAGTTATTGAGGTATAATAAGTTCCCGTCATATCTCTATTTACAAAATTTTGATAGGTAGTGAAAAATGGCAGAAGACTTTCAAAACCGTAATTAAAATAACCAGGACCTTCTGCATATCCAGAAATACAATTTGCACAGTCTCCGTTATCTTTAGCCATCGGACCTGGAGACCCTCGTAAAGTGCTGCTAAAATAACTAGGGCCTGTCCATAAAGTTCGATTGATATAAGCATGAGCAGCATTAGCCCATCGCTCAGGTTTTTTTGTACCCTCCAAAAATAAGTACCTTTATCTGAAAGGACACAAGCAGCCATACCAATTGAACTAGCTACAATTAACGTTAAATTATTATATGCATCTAAGGAACCCCAAATATTATTTGCACTTCCATACAAATCATAAGTGAAGTCGGCTAGTTCCTCCCTTACATCATCGTAATCTGGATAACTAGTAATCCCTGCTAATTTAGCAGTATTTAAATAATCATGAGCTTGCAAAAGGTTCATTAATTCCTTTGCTCTGTATTGCTGGTCTTCTTTGAACAGAAAACTACCATAGTTATCTTCATCTTTCTTTAAAATATCACGTGCTTTGTCATAAAAATATTGTCTGCCTGGATCTCCAACTCCATCTAAATTAGCACCATTTTCATCAAAGCCCATTAGATAAATAAAAGCAGCATCTTTAGCTAATTTAGCTATTCCACACACTGTACTCTCGCAATTAGTTGAGGTAGATCCATTTTTTGCATTTGTATAAATTTCATTGTATATACTTTTATAAGACTCTTTCTCACTAATAATATTTGTTCTAATTTTTTCCCTTTGAATTAAATAAACATCTAGCCCCCTATCAAAGATTGATAAAGGTGGATTTCGATTGGTGCTACCACCTTCTCTATACAATCCATAATTTCTGCCTCCAGAAATCCAATCAAAAAAATCTCCAAACCAATTAGCTTTAGCTGTTTGAATCTGAAGAAATACAAGACATAATAAAGTTATTTTTTTAGCTTTTCCATATTTTATTTATTTATTAATTCCCAAATATCTCCATTTTCTAATTCTAATTTTATTAACCCATTACTTTTATTGAAGTATGCATAATAGTCTGTTGGTGTTGGACTTAAATTTTCATTAGAAAACTTTGAAATATTATAGTATATTTTATTTTGAATCAATAAACTATCATATTCATAATTACCACCAAGACTTACCAACCCTATTAGAAAATAATTATTTTCAAAATCGATTTCAAGCGTTGTCCAGTTTTGAGTTTTACGGTTATTTATGTAGATTATTTTATTTGTTAAATGGTCAACAAATGCAATTCCTCGTCCTTCCCATTTTTCTTCTACTGCACAATCAATTCCCGAGTAAGTAGTATTATAATATGGTTTCCAATTAGTTTCACCAACAAAGGTTATTGTATCTCCAGTATTAACATGCAAAAAAGTTAATACTTCATTTCCTTTGTATGGTATTAAATCTTTATCTTCCTGATAAAGGTATTTTGTTACTTTTGATTTTTCACAATCTTTAGAACAGGAAGAATAGATACAGCTTATTATAAATAATAAGGTTAATTGTTTAATTGTTTTCATGGTTTTGTATTAAATATTTTAGTTTTATTTAGTCATTCAAAAGTGGTTTAAGTAATTCATATAAACAATACCCATTAGTGGGTATATTTTGTTCAAATACATGTTGTGTTTTTTTTTAAGCAAACCTTAGTAATAATTATCGCAAAAACAATAATACATATGTAGTATTTTTTATTTGCAAACATTAACAATATAATTGAATAAAAATATCCCTAGAGGTAGTGAGTTTTAAAATTCACTACCTCTAGGGATATTCAGTAAAATGCAATATGGTATTTGCTGTTTTATTTGTTTCTAAACAAAATTCAATATGAAGTACTTCTAAATTTGCTGTGGTAAAGTTAGGAAAAGCATAAAAATATTCGGATAAATTGGATTGTATATTCTAAAAGCGGTTTTATTTTTTTACGAATGTATCAATACTTGAAAAATTCTTGCTGTTCATTTTAAAGAATTAAGTTATTTTTATGATAAAGTATTTTAAACTTTTTGAAAAAACGCTGAAATATGTAACATTTTTTTAAAACCATTACAAAACTATATTGTATTTATGCAAAGTGAAACAATATTTTGACAAAAATACCATAAAACTGCTTCGAATTCCATTCAGCTTTTTCTTAATGCCTGTATTTCTGTTTGCTTTGGCATCATTAAACAGCTTTGATTTTGTCAATGCTATTATTGCTTTCGTTGCATTACATGTTTTTATTTATCCTGCTAGTAATGGTTATAATAGTTACATGGATAACGATACAGAAAGTATTGGCGGACTTGAAAAACCTCCTTTACCAACTAAAAATTTATTTTATATTAGTTTCCTCTTCGATATCATTGGATTGGTGCTATGTAGTTTTATAAGCTTTGGTTTTGCTGCACTTATAGTGCTGTATATTTTAGCTTCAAGAGCATATAGTTTTAAAGGAATTCGATTAAAAAAATATCCATTTATTAGTTGGATTACGGTAAGTTTTTTTCAAGGAAGTTATTTGTTTGTAGTGCTTTTCTTTTGCTTAAGCAATAACCTAAAAATGGAGACTTTTCCTGGCTATATATTCTTGGTTCCTTCCTTGTTAATTGGCGCTACTTATCCGCTTTCTCAGGTATACCAACATCAGCAGGATAAAGCCTCTGGAGATATTACATTAAGCATTTTGTTAGGTTATAAAGGCACTTTTATTTTTAGTGCGGTATTATTTATTATAGCTACCATTTTGTTTTTTATTCAAACAGTAATTTTCACACCAAATATTTTACATTTTTATTGGTTTCAAGCATTTTTATTTCCTGTTGTAACTTATTTTTTGTGGTGGGCTTTTCAGGTTTTTAAAAACAATAAACAGGCAAATTTTAAAAATACCATGCGAATGAATATACTATCATCATTGATGTTAACAAGCTATTTTGCTGTAGAAATTTTTATTAAACAATATAATAAATGAGCTTTATAAATAAAATTGGAACTGCCGCAGCTCCTTTTAAAATGAATCAATCAGATGTGTCTCATTTTATGCAAAACTTTTATGAAATCTCTACTGATGAAAAACGTAAAATTGGTTTGATGTACGATCGTTCGGGAATACAAACTCGATATAGCGCCATTCCAGATTATCATTTAAATTTTGAACAAAAACAACTATTGCCTTCTCATTTAAATGAAGTTTTCCCAAGCATCAATAAGCGAATGGAATTGTTTTTTAAAGTGGCTCCGCCAATGTGTTTGCAAGCTATACATAATTGTATAAATGATGAAAATGAATTGCAAAGCATTACCCACTTAATAACCGTTAGTTGTACCGGAATGGCCGCTCCTGGTTTAGATTTAATAGTAATGGAGCAATTAAATTTGCCAAATAATACACACAGAACTTCTGTAAATTTTATGGGTTGTTATGCTGTTTTTCATGCGTTAAAAATGGCTGATGCTTTTTGCAAAGCAAATCCTAAAAATAAAGTATTAATTGTATCAGTAGAACTTTGCACCCTTCATTTTCAAAACACTTTTTCAATGGAAAATGTAGCTGCTAATTTATTATTTGCCGATGGAGCAGCCGCTTGCATAGTAAGCAATGAAAGTAACTTTGAAAACGCCATTGAATTAAATGCTTTTTATAGCCAAGTGCTTTTTAATGGTAAAAACGACATGGCATGGCATATTTCCGATACAGGTTTTTTAATGACTTTAAGTGCATTTATTCCACAATTAATTGAAAGTGGAATTGGGAATTTATTGCAGAGAATTTTACAAGAAGCAAAACTTGACAAAGCTGCTATTCAAAACTGGGCCATTCATCCTGGTGGACGAAAAATAGTAGAAACCATTCAAAAAGAACTAAAACTTACCAATGAAAATGTAGCTGCATCGTTTAATATTTTAAAAAATTATGGAAACATGAGTTCTGCTACCATTCTTTTTGTGTTAAATAACATGCAAAATGAAAACAGAAAAGGCAATGTTTTTGCTTGTGGATTTGGGCCTGGCTTAACTTTAGAAACATTTATTGGAAAGTTTATTTAATAATTTTAATCGGTTTTAGTCATTGTAATTATTGACTTCTGACATAATTTTTTTTTAAACTTTGTTTTTTTTGTTTTTTGTTTACATAAAAATTCATTTATTTGCTTTACACAAAAAAACGTAAAAAATGAAAAAGAACTTACTAAATTTATTTACTCTATTAGCTTTTAGTGTAATTTGCTTCAATGCAACTGCACAAAAACGCTATGTTGATGAGATTTTTGCCAATGTAGTGAAAACAGGAAATATTGAGTACGATAGTAATCGTGCCATCAATATTTTCCCGCCAAACACTCCTCCTATTATCACTGTTAAATTGCGTTGCGATATTTACCAACCAGAAGGTGATACTGCTACCAAAAGACCTTTAATTATTTTAGCTTCTACAGGAAGTTATTTACCTGCTATTATTAACCAACAACCTACAGGAAGTAAAGACGATAGCTCAATTGTAGAATTAGCTAACAGATTAACAAAACGTGGTTATGTAGTGATGGCGGTTAATTACCGTTTAGGCTGGAATCCTTCAACTACTATTCAAGCTCAAGCAACTGAGCAATTAATTAAAGCAACTTACCGTGCTATTCAAGATGTGCGTAATGCCATTCGTTTTATCCGTGTAAATGCTGAAACTTACAAAATTGACACTTCTAAAATTGTAGTTGGTGGTCAAGGAACAGGTGGATATGTAGCTTTAGGATTAGCTGCTGTTGACAAAAGAAGCGAAATTGAAGCTAAAGTAAAATTTCAAAGAGGCGATTTTACTCCAATGGTTAGTGTAGATACATTAGGCGATTGGAATGGAATTGGCGGAGCACCTTTCTTTAATTATGGTGGCGATGCTGCTGTATCTGGAAATGCTCACATGGTATTTAACTATGGTGGTGCTATGGGTGATTCAAGTTGGATGGATGCTAGTACTTTACCTATTGTTGGTATGCATTGCCCTTCTGATCGTTTTGCTCCATTTAAAACTGGAAATGTAATTGTTCCTACTACTGGTGTTACAGTAATTAACAGCGCTTCTGGTGCTGGTGCTGTTGTTCCTTTTGCAAATAGTTTAGGATTAAATAATAAAATTAATTCTTACAATTATAATGATGCAATTTCAACAAGAGCATTAGCTATTACTGGTGGTATCAAAAATTTATATCCATTTGTTACAAGTTTTCCTGCTGAAGGTTCTCCTTGGGAATGGTGGGATAGACCAACAGTTCAAGCTAATAATACTTATGGTTTAGGAACTGGTAGAAATGCTGATTCATTGTCAATGATTACAAATCCTTTTATGAGTGCTGCGCGTGCAAAAGCATACATTGATACAATTGCTCAATTTATTAGCCCACGTATTGCGGTTCAGTTTGGTTTCCTTTCTAATGTAAGTGTTACTGAAGTAAACGTAAGCAATTACTTAGGATTATTCCCTAACCCAGCTAAAGAAAACGTAACAATTAGTATGGATAAAAATCAAGCTACAATCAGCGAAATCAATTTATTTGATGTAACTGGTAAAGTTTTGGTTTCAAACAGCGGTATTTCTGCTCATGAATTTGTTTTAAACACTGAAAATCTTACTAAAGGTATTTATTTGGTGAATGTAAAATTAGCAAATGGTGCAAGTGCAACTAAACGTTTAGCAGTACAATAAACTGTTATTTATATCAAAAAAAACAGCCAGTAAAAACTTAGTTTTTACTGGCTGTTTTTTTTGATATAAATCGTAAAACACATAAAATTTGGATTTTAGCTACAAAAACACTTACTTTTGCCTCCACACTAATAATTATTTAAATCTATACCTAAATTGAAAATTGTTGTAATTGGAGGAGGAGCAGCTGGTTTTTTTGCAGCCATAAGTGCTGCAAAAGCTAATGCTGATGCTGAAGTAATTATTTTAGAAAAAACAGCTAAACTGTTACAAAAAGTAAAAATTTCAGGTGGTGGAAGATGTAATGTAACACACGCATGTTTCGATTTAAAGCAATTATCTCTCTCCTATCCAAGAGGTGATAAGCATTTAAAAAGCGCATTTAGTCGTTTTTCTACTGCTGACACCATGGAATGGTTTGAAAGCAGAAAAGTAAAACTGAAAACTGAACCTGACGGAAGAGTTTTTCCGGTTTCAGACGATAGTCAAACAATCATTGATTGTTTGATGAAAGAA
The DNA here is from genome assembly GCA_903901345.1 of uncultured Bacteroidota bacterium. Lineage (GTDB taxonomy): Bacteria > Bacteroidota > Bacteroidia > UKL13-3 > UKL13-3 > JAAFJM01. Next base: position 10,464 of record CAIUQQ010000280.1, read on the forward strand.
GTAAAAAAGCTTAAAATTCAAGTTTTAAATAGCAAAGAAGTTAGGCGAATAGAAACTAGAGACACCAACTTTAAGTTATATATTACTGATGGCGAAAACATAGAGTGTAACAAAGTAATAGTAACAACAGGTGGTGCTCCAAAAGAAGAACAGTTTAATTGGCTTAAAACTTTAGGACACGAAATAATTGAGCCTGTTCCATCGTTGTTTACCTTTAATTTACCAAATCATCCTTTAACTGAACTTTCTGGTGTAGCGGTAAATCCTGCAAAAGTAAAAATTCCTGAATTAAAACTAGAAACTAGTGGCCCTTTATTAATTACACATTGGGGTTTTAGTGGCCCATCTGTTTTGCGTTTATCAAGTTTTGGGGCTCGTTTAATAGCTGAAAAAAACTATCATTTCGAAATTCAAATAAGCTGGTTAAACGATAAAAAAGAAGAATCGTGCAGAAATGAATTAATGAATATAAAAGCTGCAAATCCAAACAGACAAGTAAACAACTTATTTCCTTTTAAATTACCTACACGTTTATTAGATTATTTATTTGATAAAAGCGAAATAAACTCAAAACTTAATTGGGCTGAAATTAGCAAAGAACAAGTAAATAAATTAGTACAAGCTTTACTTTACGATACTTATCAAATAGAAGGAAAAACAGGTTTTAAAGAAGAATTTGTAACTTGTGGTGGCGTAAATTTAAACGAAATAGATTTTAAAAACATGCAAAGCAGAAAAATAAAAGGTTTATTTTTTGCAGGTGAAGTTTTAGATATTGATGGAATTACAGGTGGATTTAATTTTCAAGCTGCATGGACTACTGGCTTTTTAGCTGGAAATGGTGCTGCAGCTGTTTAGTAATTTCACTGTTTATATTTAAATTATTCCGATTTTTGTTCATTCTGACAGTAATTGTATATGCAAAGTTCCACAGGAACAACACTATTGTAACAACGGATTTTAACCC
>CAIUQQ010000281.1 GCA_903901345.1 uncultured Bacteroidota bacterium
AAAAAAAAAACAAAAATATATATTGCAGTTGTTTTTAACAACAGATAAAAAAGAGACAATAAAATTAAGTTCTAACAGATAAAAACAATGATGACAAAAAAACAAATTATTACCTATTCCGTAATTATATTAGTAATTGCATTATTGGCTTGGCCCAAAATATTTAATAAAAAAGAAGATTCGAATAATGCAGCTGCAAAGCAACAAAAAGCTGCTCCTCCTGTAAAAGTTAGTTTTGTATTAGCACAAAAGCAAAGTGTGGCTATTAGTATTCAAGCTATTGGAAATATTATGGCCGATGAGGAAGTGGAATTGCACGCGGAAGCGCAAGGAAAAATAGTTAAAATTGGTTTTACTGAAGGTGCTTTAATTCCCAAAGGCAAAGAGTTAATAAAAATATATGATGGCGATTTGCAAGCGCAATTAACAAAAGCATTGGTGAACAAAAAGCTGAAATTAGATACCGAAAAAAGAAACAAAATATTGTTAGACAAAGGTGCTATTAGTACAGAAGCTTACGAAATTTCTTTAACAGATTTAAATGCTATCAATGCCGATATTGAGTTATTGAAAGAAAACATAAAACATACTGAAATAGTAGCTCCGTTTAGTGGTAAAATTGGTTTGAAATACATCAGTGAAGGTTCATTTATAAATTCCTCTACTAAAATTGCCTCGATGCAAAAAATTGATAGAGTAAAAATTGAATTCTCAATTCCTGAACGTTATGTATCACAGGTAAATGTGGGTACTATGGTAAGTTTTAAAGTAGATGGAATTCAAAAGAGTTTTAACGCAAAAATTTATGCCATGGAACCAAAAGTAGATCCCATCAATAGAAATGTATTAATAAGAGCTATTTGTGAAAATAACAATGGAGTTTTACTTCCAGGATTATTTGCCAAAATAGAGGTGCCTTTAAATGATAAAGAAGGTGTTTATTTGATTCCCACCCAATCTATTGTGCCTATTTTAAAAGGTAATAAAGTATTTGTAATTCATGGCGATTCTGCTACAGAACAAAAAGTAGATATAGCAGGTAGAAATGATTTAAATGTAGAAGTAGTTAGCGGTTTAAAAACTGGTGATACAGTAATAGTAAGTGGCATTATTCAAATGAAACAAGGAGTGAAAGTGAAGGTTGGAAAAGGCAACTAGCTTCTGGCCAATGGCTACTAGCTATTCAACAATCTTTTAATCTTGTAATTTTTCAATCTTTAAATAAAAAAAATGAGTTTATCAAGTTTAAGTATCAATAGGCCAGTATTAGCAACGGTAATGTCAATTGCCATTGTTGTTTTTGGCGCTATCGGTTATAATTATTTAGGAGTAAGGGAATTTCCATCTATTGACCCGCCTATTATTACAGTAAGAACCAGTTATACCGGTGCAAATGCCGAAATTATAGAATCGCAAATTACAGAACCTTTAGAGAAATCAATTAATGGAATAGCAGGAATACGTTCCATTACATCGTCAAGTAATTTGGGAACTAGCAATATTTCAGTTGAGTTTAATTTAGATGCAAATTTAGAAGAAGCAGCTAACGATGTGCGTGACAAAGTATCGCAAGCTGTAAGGCAATTGCCACAAGACATAGATGCGCCACCTGTAGTGAGTAAAGCTGATGCCAACTCTGATGCAATTATTGCAATTACTGTAAAAAGTGATAACAAAAATCAACTGCAAATAAGTGATTATGCCGAAAATGTTTTGTTAGAAAAACTACAAACGATTCCAGGTGTAAGTACCATTCAAATTTGGGGGCAAAAACGTTATGCCATGCGCCTTTGGTTGAACCCGGCTAAGTTAGCAGCATTTGGATTAACTACGTTAGATGTTAGACAAGCTTTAGACAAAGAAAACGTAGAATTGCCTGGTGGGAAAATAGAAGGAAATACCACTGAATTAACAGTAAAAACTGTTGGAAGATTTACTACTGAAGAACAGTTTAATAACTTAATTATTAAAGCCGATGACACTAAAACCATTAAACTAAAAGACATTGGTTATGCCGTATTAGGTGCTGAAAATGAAGAAACAATTTTAAAAGAATCGGGTGTGCCAATGATTGGTTTGGGAATTGTTCCTCAGCCAGGCGCTAATTATATTGAAATTGCCGATGAGTTTTACAAACGTTTTGAGCAAATAAAAAAAGAAGTTCCAAAGGATTTTAAATTGAATGTATCAATTGATAATACACACTTTATTAAAACATCAATTCTAGAAGTTCAGGAAACGTTATTGATAGCTTTTATATTGGTAGTGTTTATTATTTTCTTATTTTTCCGTGATTGGTTGATAGCTTTTAGGCCTCTTATTGATATTCCAGTTTCATTAATTGGAGCATTTTTTATCATGTATTTAGCAGGATTCTCTATTAATATATTAACGCTTTTGGCCATTGTACTCGCCACAGGTTTAGTGGTAGATGATGGTATTGTGGTAACAGAAAATATTTTCAAAAAAATAGAACAAGGTTTGTCGCCTAGCGAAGCAGCCATCAAAGGTTCCAATGAAATATTTTTTGCTGTTGTTTCTACTTCCATCACGTTAGCAGTTGTCTTTTTACCAATAGTATTTTTAGATGGATTTGTAGGCCGATTATTCCGAGAGTTTGGAGTGGTTGTAGCTGGTGCTGTTCTTATTTCAGCTTTTGTTTCTTTATCGTTAACACCCATGTTAAACGTGTTTTTAACTAGAAAAGATTTTAAGAAAAGAACAAATTTTTATTTGAAAACTGAACCATTTTTTGTTGCTTTAAATAATGCTTATAGCAATTCTTTGGAAGTTTTCTTTAAGCGCAGATGGCTTGGATTTGTAATTATCATCGTTTCATTTGGCTTAATATTTTTTATTGGCAGCATTATTCAAAGTGAATTAGCACCGTTAGACGATAGAAGTGTGATGCGCATAAGTTCAACAGCGCCAGAAGGTGCATCTTACGAGTTTATGGAAAATTACCAAGATAAAATAGCGCAATTAGTGATAGATTCAGTTCCAGAAAAAAACATAGTTATATCGGTTACCGCACCAGGATTTACCGGAAGTGGAGCTGTAAATTCAGGTTTTACTCGAATTATATTAAGTAACCCGGATGAAAGAAAACGTTCGCAACAACAAATTGTGGATATGCTTACCAAAAACTTAAAAAATTATCCCGATGCTAAAACTTTTGTAATTCAAGATCAAACTATCAATGGTTCTGGTGGCTCACGTGCAGGATTACCTGTTCAGTTCATTTTGCAGAACCAAGATTTTAATAAAATTCAACAGTTTTTGCCTAAGTTTATGGAAGCAGTGGCTGCCAATAAAACCTTTCAAGGTTTTGACGTAAACTTAAAGTTTAATAAGCCCGAATTGGTCATTACCATTGACAGAGATAAAGCAAAAAGTTTAGGTGTTTCAGTTCAAAGTGTTGCCCAAACATTGCAATTAGCATACAGCGGTTTACGTTACGGATATTTTACCCAACAAGGAAAACAATATCAAGTAATTGGGCAAATGGATAGGGTAAATAGAGATGAACCTTTGGATTTAAAATCGCTGTTTGTAAGAAGTGATAACGGTCAAATGATTCAATTAGATAACGTGGTAAATGTTACGGAACAAAGCAGTCCACCACAGTTATATCATTATAACAGATACAAAGCTGCTACTGTTTCGGCTGGCTTAGCACCCGGAAAAACCATTGGCGATGGAATCAAGGAAATGGAAAAAATATCAAAAACTATTTTAGATGAATCATTCACCACTGATTTAGCGGGTCCTTCTCGTGATTTTTCTGAAAGCTCATCCAATACTACTTTTGCCTTTTTGTTAGCTTTGGTGTTGGTATATTTGGTGTTAGCTGCGCAATTTGAAAGTTTTATTGATCCATTTATTATTATGCTTACCGTGCCAATGGCTTTGGCTGGTGCATTGGTTTCATTGTGGTATTTTAACCAAACCATGAATATTTTTAGCCAAATTGGAATCATTGTATTAATAGGTTTGGTAACCAAAAATGGAATCCTAATTGTAGAGTTTGCCAACCATCAAAAAGAAAATGGATTGAAGAAAATTGATGCGGTGAAACTCGCAGCTGTTCAGCGTTTACGCCCTATTATGATGACAAGTTTAGCAACCATTTTAGGCGCTTTGCCTATAGCTTTAGCCATAGGTGCTGGTGCAAAAAGTAGAACTGCCATGGGTATTGTAATCATTGGTGGATTGCTGTTTTCAGGTTTCCTAACTTTGTACGTAATTCCTGTTATTTATAGTTATATATCAAAGGATAAAAAAATAAAGATAGCAGATGAAAAAGCAGATGAAATTTCAGCATAATTTAAATATAATAATGATGTTTTCTGATAAAATGTATTTAAAAAAAATAATCACAGTACTTGTCTTAAGTTTCATTGTTTTTGGTGCTAAAGCTCAACAAATGATGACTTTAAATGAAGTTTTAAAAATGGCATTGGCCAATAATTATGCTATTCAATTGGCAAAAAATGATGCAGAAATTGCTAAAAATAGCAATTATGCAGGTGCTGCGGGAATGTTGCCAACTGTGGCTGCTACTGCTAGTCAGGATAATGTGGTTAATAACACTGCGCAAAAGTTTTTAAACGGAACGGAGAACAATAAAGATGCTGCAAAATCGAATCAATTAAATGCTGGAATAGAATTAGGTTGGACCATTTTTGATGGTTTAAAAATGTTTGCTACCAAAAACAAATTGAACCAACTGCAAGACATTGGTGAACTAAGAATGCGTTTGCAAATTGAACAAAATTTTAGTCGCTTGATGCGCGCTTATTTTGATATTTCTCAAAACAAAAAACTACTCAATGCTTATCAGCAAAGTGTAAAAATTTCGACTGAAAGATTGCAACAAGCCAATGATAAATATGCAGTAGGAAAAGTTTCGAAAACGGAAGTTTTAAAAGCACAGGTAGATTTAAATACCGATAAATCGGCACTAATGAAACAGCAAAATTTATTGCAGAATGCAAAAATTAATTTGAACCAATTATTAGCCCGTGATTTGATGATTGATTTTGAGGTGGAAGAAAATATTTTAGTCAATAAAGATTTAAAATTATTAGAATTGCAAAGCAAAGCGCAAAGTCAAAATACGAATTTGTTAATTGTAAAAAAGAATTTACAAGTAAACTCATTTGTAATCAATGAAATTAAGGCGGAACGCATGCCAACTGTACAGTTAAAAACAGGCTATAATTTTAATAGACAAGCTTCTGAAGCTGGTTTTTTACAATCGAGCCAAACCAATGGTTACCATTATGGTGCCGCTTTAAGTTTAAATGTGTTCAATGGTTTTAGCACTGACAGAAGATTGCAAAATGCAAAGTTGAATTTAAAATCTACTGATTTTGTGTTGAAAGACAGTTTAAGTAAATTGGATTTGGCGGTTCAACAAAATTATAACACTTACACACTTGCATTGCAATTATTACAATTTGAAACCGAAAATGTAGCAGTGGCAAAAACTAATTTTGAATTGGCCAATGAACAGTACAAAGTAGGAGTGATAACAGCCATTGAATTGCGCGATGCGCAACAAAATTACTTGTTAAGTCAAACACGATTAACAGCCGCACAGTTTGATGCAAAAGTTGCAGAAACAGAATTATTAAGATTGAGTGCTGATATTTTTAAAGTGCTGACGAATTAGGTTTAATTAAAAGGAGCAATAATTTCAAAATAAACCACTTTTCGATTGGTGAGAAACCCAACCGAAGAATAATATTTTGACACAGTCTCCAATTTAATTTAAACAAAGAGAGGATTTACTTGACCTAAATAACAACTTACGTTACCTAAATGAAGATTTACATGAAAAATATAAGGATTTACGTGAACAAAATGACAATTTACAAGGCCAAAATGACAATTTACACCAACAAAATTGAAACAAAAAAAGTTGCTTTAAACACCATGTTCAAAGAAGCTTCTGACACTCTCTGACACTCTCTGACACTCTCTGACACTCGCTAGCGTCCCGCTAGTGAGTTTATCATTAAGCCTCTGGATGATTATTATTTATTTATTGCTATTCTAAAACTTTCAAAACACTATTTTTATTTGCATTACTATAAATACAATTCTCTTTTGCAGCCAGAGGCTGCAATATAGCCTCACTAGCGGGACGCTAGCAAGTGCAAAAATTTTAAAAGCGCTTGGTTTTAGCATGGAAGAGTTTGGCTAAAGTCGTTTGAGTGTTTTTATCCTTCGCTCCACGCCCTAAAGGACGTGGCAATTGATTTGCGACTTAATTTTGTGTCTATTGATTAGAATTTTCTATTTCGAATTTCGAATTTTCTTTGAATAACCGTCTTACGCCTTATCTACGCAATCCTTAACGCAATCGTCTGACGGTAGGTTATTCGTTTTTTACAAATCACAATTCAAAAATCAAAAATCATTTTTTATATTGTAAAGTAAAATCTAAAACTTACTTTTATGCCCTCCATTTATGTTACAAAAGTTAAGTATAAAAAATTACGCAATTATTAAGCAAGTTGAAATAGAATTCCACAAAGGCTTAAATATAATTACTGGTGAAACTGGTGCTGGAAAGTCAATATTGATGGGCGCCTTGGGCTTGGTACTTGGCGAAAGAGCCGATGCCAAAGCCATTATGAATGGCGAAGATAAATGCGTAATTGAATCACATTTTTACATCAAACCTTATCATTTAAAATTGTTTTTTACCGAAAGTGAATTGGATTACGATGACCATTGTATCATTAGACGTGAGATCACTGCCAATGGAAAATCGAGAGCATTTATAAACGATACACCGGTAAACTTAAATCAGTTAAAGGATTTGGGAACCATGCTCATTGACATTGTTAGCCAACATGAAACCTTGGCTTTAAATGAATCAGTTTTTCAACTGTCGATTGTGGATGCCATTGCTGAAAATGATGAATTATTAGGTGTTTACAAGCAATCATTTTTATCATTTAAAAAGACAGAAAAGTATTTGAATGAATTGATTGAAAAAGAAGCAAAATCAAAGCAAGACGAGGATTATTACCAATTTATTTTAAATGAATTGGTAGAAGCCAACTTGCAAGAAAACGAACAATTAGCATTAGAAGAAAATTTAAATTTACTGAGCAATGCTGAAGAAATTAAAGCAGCTACCTTTAATGCTTATGCCGCTTTAGATTTAACTGAACCAAGTTTAATTGATCAATTGCGCAGCATAAAAAGTAGTTTGTCGCCTGTAGTAAAACACAATAAATTAATAGGTGAATTAAGCAATAGAATAGAACAATCTATTGTTGAATTAAAAGATATTTCGGCTGAATTGGAAACAATTTCTGATAAAACTTCGGCTAATCCTGCTGAATTGGCAAGTGTAGAAACTCGTTTGCAGTTGCTAATTAATTTGCAAAAGAAACACAGAGTGGATAACAATTTAGCACTGTTACAATTTCAAGAAAAGTTAGAAAATGATTTGTTTGCAACTGTTTCATTGCAAAATGAAATTGAAAGAATAAGCAACGAATTGCTTGAAATGAAATCAGATTTGTTCAAAAAAGCCAAAATAGTAAGTGCAAAACGCGAAGCCATTATTCCTGTAATTGAACAAAAAGTAAAACAATTATTAACAGAAGTTTCAATGCCAGATGCTGTTTTGAAAATTAATAGAGAGTCATTAGATGCGAGCCAAATAAATACCAATGGAATTGATAAAATTGATTTTTTATTTGCTGCTAATAAAGGTTCAAACTTGCAGCCTATTAATAAAGTAGCAAGTGGGGGAGAGTTAAGCCGATTAATGCTTTGCGTAAAATCATTGATCAGTGAAAAGGTAAATTTACCAAGCATTGTTTTTGATGAAATAGACACCGGAATAAGTGGGGAAGCAGCTTTAAAAGTTTCGGAAGTTTTAAAGAAACATGCCTTAAAACACCAAGTTTTAGCCATTACACATTTGCCACAAATAGCAGCAAAAGCAGATGCTCATTTTAACGTTTTTAAGCAAAATGATCATGAAAAAACATATTCAAATATTAGATTGCTTGATAAATTGGAACAAATTAATGAAATTGCAGTCATGTTAAGTGGAAACAATCCAACAGAACAAGTTATTTTAGCAGCAAAAGAATTAATAAACAACTAGGAATTAATGAGAGAAAAGTTTTTAAAGTATAACAACGACTTATTGCTGTTTTTTTTATGGCTTTCTGTTATTGGAATATTTACTACCGATTATTTTAGGGCTTTGTTAAGCATTGCTATGATTGGGTTTACAATGGTTGGATTGCTTTCAGCAAAACCTAAAAATTGGATAAAAAACTTATTGAATTGTAAATCACTTTTAGCTTTAGTCATCAGTTTTTTAGTGGTCATTCCTTCCGTTTTATATTCAAATAATTTAAGTTATTTTGGATTAAGAGTTCAAATTCTAATTCCATTTTTGGTCATGCCTTTTGCTTATGCTCAAATGGAAGAAATAACAGAAAAAAGTAAAAAAATTATCATTTACACTTTTGTTTTAGGTGTTATAATTACAGCCATTCAAGCTTTAATTTTTTATTTTAATCATCAAGCAGAAGTGAATCAAGCCTATTTAGAAAGTAGAGTTATGCCAACTTTAGTCGGGCATCATCCTACATTTAGTTTAATGTGTGCATTTTCTATTTATTTGTTATACAATTCATTTAAAAATGAAAGTGTTTTACATTATAAATCAATCATTGTTTTCATTTCAGTTTTTCTAATTATTTTTCTTCATGTTTTCTCTGTTCGTGCAGGGTTATTTTCATTTTATGGCTTAGTTTTATTGGTTTTTTACGAGCAAATTATACTAAAAAAACAATATATTTTATCGTTTTCAATTTTTGTATTATGTGCCATTGTTGCGGTATTTACTTTTAAGTTTTCACCAACTGTAAGAAACAAATTAACAAATACGCAGAAAGACATTGATAATTATAAAAATGGTGGAAGTGTAAATGATCAATCGCTTGGAAGCAGAATGATTTCCTACAAAAATGCTATTGAAATTACTGAAAATTCTTCCTGGGTTTTGGGTTGTGGATTGGGTGATATTGAAGATTTAAACAATCAAATATTTGCTGAGAAATATCCTGATGTTACAAAAAAAATTATTCCACATAATCAGTTTTTGTTTTATTTGGCTTCCATAGGAATTTTAGGATTATTGATTTTTGTAAGTTCATTTTATTTTCCAATTATTTCAGATTTTCAGAATTTGAATTTATTAGCACATTTTTTGGTTATTTCCATGGCCTTTCTCATTGA
>CAIUQQ010000282.1 GCA_903901345.1 uncultured Bacteroidota bacterium
AAAATATTATTATTGATAAATTTTAGAAACGAAAAAATGAGCGAAAAAATTTCAAACACAAAGAAAACAACTGAAAAAGTAAGTCAAGTTCCAACTGTAGATTTTATATTTGGCAAACAAAATTATATAATAATGGCAGTAGGTGTATTTGTTATTATTTTAGGTTTTTATTTGATGGCCGGTAAAGAAAATATTTTAGAAGATAAAGTAAAAATTACTGTTGCTCCAGTTTTAATTTTATTAGGATTTGTAATTGGAATTTTTGCAATTATGAAACCTAAAAAAGATTAAATAATTTCAAAAATACATAATCAATAAATGCTTACTAATTATTTTTTGATTATTCAATTTATTAAATAAGAACAACACAAATGACTATTTTACAAGCAATTATTTTAGCTATTGTAGAAGGACTTACTGAATATTTGCCAGTTTCTAGTACTGGACATATTATTTTAGCAACTTCCATTTTAGGAATTGAACCAACCGATTTTGTTAAATTTTTTACAATTAATATACAACTTGGGTCTATTTTAGCTGTAGTAGTATTGTATTTCAAACGTTTTTTCAAATCAATTGATTTTTACAAAAAACTAATGATTTCATTTTTTCCAGCAGTAATTTTAGGACTACTTTTTAGTGACAAAATTGATGAATTATTAGAAAGTACAGCTACTGTAGCAGTAATGCTTTTACTTGGTGGTGTTGTTTTACTTTTTGTTGATAGGTGGTTTAAAGATTCTCGTGGTACAATTACAAATGAAGTAACCAATAAAAGTGCTTTTGTAATTGGTTGCTATCAATGTATTGCTATGATTCCTGGGGTTTCGAGAAGCGCTGCAACAATTATTGGAGGAATGCAACAAAATTTAACTAGAAAATCTGCAGCAGAATATTCTTTCTTTTTAGCAGTTCCAACTATGTTTGGTGCTACAGCAAAAAAAGTTTTAGACATTTATAAAGACAAAGGATTAGCGTTTTTTGATCAAGATAGAATTTTACTTTTAGCCATTGGAAACTTAGTAGCATTTGTAGTAGCTATGATTGCAATAAAAGGATTCATTACATTTTTAAGTCAACATGGATTCAAATCTTTTGGGTGGTATAGAATTTTTGCAGGTATAATAATACTTGTATTATTAGGCTCTGGCATTTCATTAAATATAGTTTAAATTACAAATGAATATAACATTTTTAGGTACAGGTACTTCCCAAGGTGTTCCAATTATTGCCTGTAAATGTTCAGTTTGTACTTCAAAAAACCAAAAAGATAAACGCCTTCGCTCTTCCATATTGATTCAATACAATGATATTAATATTGTTGTTGATACAGGCCCCGACTTTAGACAACAAATGCTTTCTTCAGCAATAACTTCTTGTGAGGCAATATTATTTACCCATGCTCATAGAGATCATTTAGCGGGATTAGACGACATTAGGGCTTTTAATTTCATCATGCAAAAGCCTATTGATATATATTGCGAAACGCAAGTTGACAAGGCAATTCGCAGAGAGTTTTTTTATGCATTTGAAGAAATAAAATATCCTGGAGTTCCTGAAATGGATATACATATTATTAATGAAACTCCATTTGTATTATTTGATAAAACTATTATTCCATTAAGAGTTTGGCACCATAAAATGCCCGTTTTAGGTTTCAGAATTGATGATTTTGTTTATATTACCGATGCAAATAAAATAGATGATTCTGTAAAAGAGAAAATTAAAGGATGCGAAGTTCTGGTGTTAAATGCTTTGAGAAGAGAACATCATATTTCGCATTTTACCTTAGCCGAGGCTGTAGAATTATGCAATGAGTTAAAACCCAAAAAAGCATATTTTACACATATCAGCCACCAATTAGGTTTGCACAATGAAGTAAATGCCGAACTTCCAGAAAACATCAATTTGGCTTATGATGGTTTGGAACTTACGTTCAAATAAAAAATGAATTTGATGTACTTAATAATAAAAAAGCTGTGATAAGTATAATTATCACAGCTTTTTATATCATTTCGAGTTAGAACATATTCACTATAAACTAGTCAATATGATATTCTTTTTTACGCTTAGAAATATCAATTCTATCATCCATTTTTTCTACTAATAAATCTTTACCAAATACAAAACTATTTCTAGTGTATGATGATTCTACAATTCTATCTGTAAGGTAAATTGCATCTTTAGGACAAGCTTCTTCACACAATCCACAGAATATACAACGCAACATGTTTATTTCATATTTAGCAGCATACTTTTCTTCACGATATAGTTTTTCTTCCCCTTTTTGTCTTTCAGCTCCATCAATTGTAATGGCTTCAGCAGGACAAGCAACAGCACACAGTCCGCAAGCAGTACAATTTTCTCTTCCTTCTTCGTCACGTTTTAAAACATGCATTCCTCTATATACTGGAGCAAATTCTCTTTTTACTTCAGGATAACGAAGCGTAGCCGCTTTTTTAAACATATGCATAAAAGTAATAGCCATTCCTTTTGCTATAGCTGGCAAATAAAGTTTTTCTTTAAAACTCATTTTTTTGTCAACTACAACTTTTGATCTACTGGTTAATTGTATCATATTATTTTTTTATTTGTAGAGACGTTGCATGCAACGTCTTTACGTTATTTATTTATTGAAAATTGTTAAAATACCACCTGTTAACAACACATTTATTATTGATAAAGGTAATAAAATTTGCCATCCTAATTTCATTAATTGATCGTAACGGAAACGAGGAATTGTCCAACGAATCCACATGAAAAAGAACACAAAGAATATTGCTTTAGCAAACAAAGCTCCAAAGCTTAATAATGCAACTATATTTGGATTTAAAACAGTGCTTAAATAAGTGAGTCCTGGAAAATTATAACCACCAAAATATAAGCAAGAAATAATGGCACCAGAAATAAACATATTGATGTATTCGGCAAATAAATACAAACCTAATTTCATGGATGAATATTCTGTGTGAAATCCACCAATTAATTCCGTATCGCATTCAGGTAAATCAAATGGAGTTCTGTTACATTCAGCAAAAGCACAAATTAAGAAAATAATGAAACCCATTGGTTGGTAAAAAATATTCCAATTTAAACCTGAAACAGGAATAAAACCCCATAGTTTTCCATCGCCTTGAGAAGTTACAATATCGGTTAAACTTAATGAACCACTCATCATGATTACAGCAATTAACGACATGCCCATGGCTAATTCATAACTAATCATTTGGCTTGAAGCACGCACAGCACCTAGTAACGCAAACTTATTATTAGAAGCCCAACCTCCAATCATGATTCCATACACACCTAAACTTACTACACCAAAAACGTATAAAATTCCAATATTGATATCGGCTACTTGCATGGCATATTTAACACCACCAAATTCCATCGCAGTTCCCCAAGGAATTACTGCGCTGGTCATTAGTGAGGTTACCATAAAAATACAAGGACCTAAAATGAATAATAATTTATCGGAAACATTTGGAATAATTTCCTCTTTCATAAACATTTTTGTGCCATCGGCAATGGGTTGTAATAATCCAAAAGGACCTGCTCTATCTGGCCCAATTCTATCTTGCATAAAAGCGGCAACTTTACGTTCGCCATATGTTGCATAAGCTGCAACTCCTAAACTAATTAGAAATAAAATTAATATGAGCGCTATTTTAAATATAAGAATTGCCATTATTTATTTTCTCCTTCTATTAGTGTGATAGGTTTAATATTATTCAAAGTTAACTCGCGTGGTTTTACCATATTTGCAGGATAATGATTAGCCGAAATTACTGATTGATGACTTATTTCTTTAGGACCTTCAATGGTCCAATCGCTCGTTAATTTTTTATCGAAACGACAAGTATTACAAATAAATTCTTCTACTTCTCCCCACTGATCTTTACGCCCAGTAACACGAGCTACTTCATCGCCCTTGTACCAAATTACTGCTTTGCCACTGCATTTATCACAATCGCGGTGAGCGTTCATTGGTTTTGTAAACCAAACCCTGCTTTTGAACCTGAAAGTTTTATCGGTTAATGCGCCAACTGGACAAACATCAATGATGTTTCCACTAAAATCGTTTTCAATGGCTTGTTCAATATAAGTTGAAATTTCAGAAACATCGCCTCTATTCATTACGCCATGAACCCTGCCATCTGTAATTTGTTCAGCTACTTTTACGCACCTGAAACAAAGTATACAACGAGTCATGTGTAATTGAACTTTAGATCCAATATTTATTTTTTCAAAAGTTCTGCGTTCAAAATCAGTGCGCGTTTTAGCTGAACCATGTTCGTAACCTAAATCTTGTAATTGGCATTCACCTGCTTGATCGCAAATAGGACAATCAAGAGGATGATTTAACAATAAAAATTCAACCACACCTTTTCTAGCTTCCACTACTTTTTCAGAAGTAATATTTCTAACTTCCATACCATCCATTACAGTGGTTCTGCAGCTTGCTACCAGTTTAGGCATTGGTCTAGGATCCTTTTCAGAACCTTTGCTTACTTCAACCAAACAAGAGCGGCAATAACCACCACTGGTTTTTAGTTTGCTGTAATAACACATTGTTGGCGGAGCCACTTCTGGTCCTATCATACGTGCGGCTTGTAAAATGGTAGTTCCATCTGCCACTTCAATTGTTTGTCCGTCTATAGTTACTGTTGCCATTTATTATTTTTTATATAAGCCACTGATCACACAGATTTCACTGAATAATTTAGGCGATTTTTTTGTTTATTCTTTTTCGAAAGTATAGTTGCTGTAAGTTCCATAAACAG
>CAIUQQ010000283.1 GCA_903901345.1 uncultured Bacteroidota bacterium
CTTAATTTTTTTGACAAATGATGACCAAATCCTTCGTTAAATATTCTTAACTTTGGGTCTAAGTATTGTTTATTTTTAAATAGTTTTATTATTATATTTTTATAAAACATTTTTAGCATTTATAAGTATTTAAAATCAAGGTAGAAGTTGCCTTGTCCTGACGGTAATGTATGTACCAATTCTCCAAAATAGCTGTCACTTTCTATTGTTATTGGAGCAGCATCAATTAGCCAATCATGAATATTTCCATTAGAAGCCACAAAAGTGGTAATTGAATATTTTCCCATAGCTAGTGGAATTTTTTTGATAGAAATTTTTTGAATCCAATTTCCATTTGCTAATGGTATTAAATTTTGGTCTGAAACTTTATTACTAATCAGAGTAATTCGAGTACCTAATTGATCACTTATTCCTAATGAAATTTCTAAATTACTACTTAAATTAAATTGATTAGATGATAATTCTACTTCAATAATTAAATCCATACCAACGTATATGTTATTGGTTATATTTTTATATTTTTCATCTATAAAATTGATCCCTACAACTTTTACTTTTCCATCTCCTTTTCTATCTATTCTTTCATTTAATGGAATTAGTACTTCATTGTTTTGTAAATATTCTCCAATCATTTTTGGTACATCTCCAAAACCTTGCATAGTTCCATTATTAAGCAATAAGGCTTTGGTACACAAGTTTTGTATAGATTGCATATTATGGCTAACAAATAGTACTGTTCGTCCTTCTCCTTTGCTAATGCTACCCATTTTACCTAAACATTTTTTTTGGAAATCGGCATCTCCTACGGCAAGCACTTCGTCAACAATCAATATTTCTGATTCTAAATGTGCAGCCACAGCAAATGCTAGTCTTACATACATGCCCGATGAATATCTTTTTACAGGAGTATCGATATAACTTTCAACGCCACTAAAATCAACTATTTCATCAAAATTCTTTTTTATTTCGTGCTTTTTCATTCCTAAAATTGCACCATTTAAAAATATATTTTCTCTTCCAGTTAATTCAGGATGAAAACCGGTTCCAACTTCCAATAAACTTGCTATTCGCCCATTTCCTTTAATTGTACCTTTAGTAGGGGTAGTTACTCTACTTAATATTTTAAGTAAAGTGCTTTTTCCAGCACCATTTTTTCCTATTATTCCTAGTGCCTCTCCTTGTTTTAGTTCAAAACTAATGTCATCTAAGCTCCAAATTTTTTCATTTTTGTTTTCAATGGTCTTTTCAGTTTTTTTATTGAACCATTTGGCTAGTTGACTTTCAATATCTCGTGAAAGTGTACCAGAACTTATTTGTCCTTTTAAGTAAGACTTTGAAATATTTTCTAATTTTATTGCAGTATTCGGCATCCTTTATATCGTATCAATAAAATCTTTTTCTACTTTGTTAAATAAGAAAATACCTGTAAAAAAAATTATCAATGTTGCTATGGTTGTAATGAGTAATGCCGTTAATGAAAACTGTCCTTGTCCCAAAAATGAATACCTAAAGGTTTCTAAAATGGTAGTCATTGGATTTAATGCTATCCAAAATTGTAGGTTTTTAGGAGCCGCAGCTAAAGGATATGCAACAGTTGTGCTAAACATTAGCAACTGAACTCCAAAATTTACTAATAATGCTAAATCTCTATACTTAGTTGTTAATGATGAAATTATTAAACCTATTCCTTGTCCTAATGCTGCCATTAAAATCAACAAAAAAGGCAAGCTTAAAATGGCAATATTTATGTGAAATTTAAATCCGTTAATATAATAAATTACCAGTACTACAACAAATAATAACATTTGAATAAAAAACCGAACCATACTTGAAAAAACAATACTCATAGGAAGTATAATTCTTGGAAAGTAAACCTTACTAAATAAATTTGCATTGTCTCTAAAGACTGTTGAGTTTTTTAAAATACATTCAGCAAAGTAATTCCAGCAAATAATACCAGGTAAATAGAACAATGGTTTTGGTAAATTATTGGTTGAAATATTTCCTATTTTCCCAAATACAAATGTAAATACAAACATGGTCAATAAGGGTTGTATAAAAAACCATAATGGACCCAAAATTGTTTGCTTATAAAAGGCAACAAAATCTCTTTTTATAAATAAAAAAAATAAATCTTTATACGCTAATGTGCTTTTTAAGTCTAATGTATAATTGGAACTCTTAGACTTAATTACCCATTCATGTTGTGTTATTCTACTCACTTATTTTTTTTAAATAATTTTTTATAAAAAGGAATCGTTTTTTCTTCTTCAGTATAAGTGTTTCCATAGCCATAATTGTAACCGTAACCATATCCATATCCATAACCATATCCGTAATTGTAATTATAGTTCCCAACTCCTCGTTTTTTTATACCATTATAAATGATGTTTATATTATGTAATTCATTACTAACAAAATATTTTTGAATCATTTTTAAGAAATATTTTAACGTGTAATTATGTCTAATTACATAAATACACATATTAGAATATTTATCTAACAATTTAGCATCAGTTACCAATCCAATTGGTGGTGTATCAAAAATAATATAATCAAACCTTTTCTTTAATTCATTAATTAATAAATCTAATTTACCATTTAAAATAAGTTCAGTAGGATTTGGTGGTATAACTCCTGCAGGAATTATAAACAATCCTTCACAATTAGGGACTTCTGAAATTATATTGTCTAAATCAACCTTATTGTACAAATAATTAGTTATACCTGGGTCTCTTTTAACGTTTAATAATAAACTAATTTTAGGTTTTCTTAAGTCAAGTTCCATAATTACTACCCTTTGACCAGAAATTGCCAAACTACTGGCTAAATTTACTGATAAAAAACTTTTGCCTTCTCCTGAAATTGATGAAGTAAATAAAACAGTTTTACAACCTTCTACTTTTGATAATTTTTCCTGGACTGATGTTCGTAATGACCTTAACTGCTCAGAGATGATTGATCTATTATTGATGTTAATTGCTATTGGATTTTTACTTTCATTGAAATTAATTTCAGCAATTACTTCTGCTGCAGTTTCTTCTTCTATTTGACTTCTGAATATTATTTTATTATTTAAATCTTCTTTTATAAAAATATAAACTATTACTACTACTAATGACAAGGAGATTGCAATCAAATAAACTGTTAATGGAATTGGCTTAACTGGTATATTACTTGCTTGAGCATTATCCAAAATTATACCATCAGACACTGTTGCGGCATAAGATAACTCGGCTTCTTCTTTTGTTTGAAGTAAAAATGTATAAATGTTATTTTTAATAGTTTGTTGTCTATTTAAATCAAATAATTCTCGCTCAAAAAATGGAATTTTATACAATTCAAGCTTTACTTTTTCAAGTTCAACATTTAATTTGTTTTCCTTTAATATTAAGTTATTTTTTATACTTTTTATATTTTCTGCTAAATCTATTTTAGTTCTATTAATTTTTATATTTATCGATTGAATTGATTGTGCATTATAATTTCCTTTTATGTCTAATTGATTTTTTTCGTATTCAAGTTCAATCAATTTTGAAAGTAAATTTAATAAAATTGGATCAGAAATTTCATTAGTAGCTGGTACAATTCCAAAAGAATTATTTTTATTACTTAAAAAATTTTGAATTCCAGCTAAAATCTCTTTTTGAATTTGAATATCTGTTAATTTAGTATATAAATCATTTGTTAACGATAGGAATGTTGATCCTGTATTTGACAAATCAGTAATTCCATTTTTTGATTTGAATGATTCAATACCTCGTTCTATTAACTTTAAATCATTATTTACCAATTGAATTCTTCCATTAATAAATTTTATGGTATTAACTGCTTTTTGGTTTTTATTTTCAACCACAACTTTGTTATATACTTGTATAATTGTGTTTAAAATTTTTTCAGCACGTACTGAAACAGGGTCGCTAAACCTCAATAAAATTGTACTTGCTTCTTTGGAATTTGGAGATACTTTTAGTCTACTTATTATTTGATTGGAGATATTTTTTACCGAATGTATACTGAAGTAAAAATGACTATTTTTATCAATACCAATATTTTTGTTAATAACATGAAATATAAGTTTTCCATAAGGTGTATTAACCAATTTATCAATAGAATATTTGATTCCATTTACTACTATAAAGTTGGTATTTTTTATATAATAAAATTCTATTTTATCAGAACACTCTTTAAGTAATTCTGGATAATTTGAAGATATTATAATTGGTGAATTACCGTATGATAAAACATCTCTGAATTTACCTTTAAAATATATCGGTATATTTAAATTTAATTCATAAACTACTTCATTGATAACTTTGCTCGATTTAATTAATTCAATTTCGTTTTCAACAGTGGCATTATCTTCTAAATTGACAAGTTCACTTAATACTTTAGTTTCTACTTTTGATGATTGTTGGTTTTTTAACAAAATTTGAGCGGTAGCTTCATAAACAGGTGTTTGAAGTTTCAAAAATAACCAGGCACCTATAACTGAAATAATAAATGATAATACAAATAATGGCCAAAAGGGTATAAATCTATAAAGTACATTATTTAATATATTACCTGTTTTTTTTCCTTCAAAAGGATTATTTTGCTCTTTTATCATTATTTTTTATCTTGTAAAACCCATAATCAAAACTACTAGTGTCAATACTCCAGTTGTAAAGCCTAATATTGATCTACTTTGACTTGCATTGAAAGCTTTAATTCCATTTGGTTCAACATATATAATATCTCTATTTCTTAAGTTAAAATAATATGAATCAAACATGATTGAATCATTAAGACTAAATCTTTTATATGTTCTTATTCCATTTTGTTCCCTTATCAATAAAATATTTTTACGTTTAGCAAAAACTGTTAAATCTCCAGATAATCCCAACAATTCGGGTAATGTAATTTGTTCATCTGTTAAATTTACCATTCCAGGTTTATTTACTTCTCCAAGAATTGTTACATGAAAATTCAATATTTTTATTGTTGCCAATGGTTTTTTTGCAATTTTATTTTCTACTAACAATTCCTCTATTTTGTTTTTCAAACTATCTTTTGAAATACCAATTACTTTTATTTTACCTATGAAGGGAAAATCAATCATTCCCTGATTATCAATTTTATAAGTTCCATTAATATTAAGTGTATTGATTTGATTTTGTGATTGCTCATCAATATTTCCTAAAAGGATTTGAAGCAAATCGGAATTTTCAATTAAATATATTTCATTTATATATTTAATTTTCTCTTCACTATTCTGGTTTATTTGCTGAAAACTAGCTATTTTTTTATTACTAAAACAAGATGTAAATAAACAAATAATTATTAAAGTGAGGATGTTTAATTGAAAGAGATTAGTTTTTTTCATATTTTAAGTATAAAGCTTCGCCATGTCAGTCACACTTTTAAACTGATTAAATTGGATAATTATAATAAATTTGCTGTTTTGAAAGACTTATTTTAGGCGTTTAAAACATTTGCAAATTGTAATTTCTAAACTAATTTTATGTTAAGGAAATATAATTAAATGTTTTTTTTAGTGTTAAATTGTGGTTATTAAATTAACAATAAAAGTCTGTAAATTGATTATTATATTTTAATATTATGAGATTAAAATATAAAGAATACAGCTGTTTGAATAAGTTTAAACTCTCTATTAAATTCATTTAAAAATTGAATTTCCATTCAATTTTTTCACCATTTAATATTTTAAAACTTTTAATTATCAAATCAAGCACATTTGAATTTTTAATTATAATTTATAAGTAATGTATTAACTTTTACTCAAGACCAATATTTTTCTTCATTCAAAAAGCAGGTAAAGTGGCGTTCCTCCCTCCTAGTCAGCAAAAGGTCATGCCAGCCCAATTCAGCAGCTTGGTACTTTTATTAAATTTTCAAAGTTTACCAAGCAGCTATATTGCACTACGGGTTTTCACTCCAACAGGCTGTCCAACCCACGGTCACTGAGCCTGTCGAAGTTTGATTTATTATGCCATGCAGGATTACTTTTTTGGGAATGGAAAAAACAAGAAGAAATAAGAAATTAATATAAATATTGTTGGTGCCGCTGCATTCAAGCACAAACAATTAGCAAATAGAAGTTTGGTAAGTAAACTAAGCACAGTCAAATTCATATTTTATAATTTCCCGAAGTATCGGGACTTTATATTTTATATTTGTAAAAAAATATACTAATTAAATTCATGGAGCAAATAACAGGCGAAATTTTAGATAATTATTTAGCCAAAGGATATTACCGCTGGAACAGACTTATATTTACTGATAACTGCTGCTACGATACTATCAATAACATGATTGTTGATGTATTTTGGTTAAGAACAAATTTATTCAAAATAGGTAATATAAAAGACTTATCTATTTATAAAAAAAATAAAAAATTTACTGTTACTATTTCCGATTTTTTTATTGATGAAGAAATAGAAGAATTATACCAAAGATACCGCGCAAAATTAAAGTTTGAACCTTCTGAAACTGTAAATTTATGCTTAAACGGAAAGTCAGAAACATTGCCTTTGGCGTCATTTCACACCAAAACAATTCAAATAAGAGATGGTAATCAATTAATAGCAGCAAGTTATTTTGATTTAGGTAAATTAACCATGATGGATATTACTAATTTTTACGATCCAACTTATAAAAAATATAGTTTGAGTAAATATATGATGCTGTTAAAAATGGAACTTGGAATTAACAATGGAATGCACTTTTATTACCCAGGTTATTTGGCATTAAATACCACCATTTTCGATTATAAAATATTTCCTTCCTCAGAAGTAATGGAAGTTTATATTCCTGATCATCAAAAATGGTATCCATTTAATGATTTTGGGAAAGAAGGACTTAATCCTTTTGGATTTTATTTACATTATATTCAGATGATAATATCATTTTTCCAACAGCTAACTCTATTTTAAAAAATTCGGGAGATTCGCATCACGAAGATTATTGTTATAGTGTTGAAAAATTTACTACAGCTGTATTGACGTTTGTTTTATCAACGAATTCGACCGTAAGACGTATTGGCCTGGTGGCGGATATGCCTGATCCAGAAAATATAATTTATGGGTTTTATACGATTGGTGATGCATATTATACATA
>CAIUQQ010000284.1 GCA_903901345.1 uncultured Bacteroidota bacterium
AATTGATATAATGCTTAGCGGCTTTTTATATTTTATTAAAAATTTTACTACATCAACTAATTCAAAGTAGTACGTTCTTTTGTCTTGTGTCATTTTATAAATAATTAGGTCAAAAATATAAAAATATATTTAGGTGTAAAGTTTTAATTGAATTTGCTTTTAGCTAAACTGGCTAGCTGCTTTATATCCAACAGTTTAAAAACAAAAATTAATAGCGTTCCTAAACTGCCAAGTATTCCTAACGAAACAAATAATGAAATAGTATATGTTTTGCAAAAAATAGCTGTAACAATTAGAAAGACGAAAAGTAATAATAATTTCAAAAATACAATTTTGTCAAATGATATTTTTAAAACTTTATAAGCAAAAAAGCAATTGGTAATTCCTATAAATGATTGGGTAATTATTGCAGCGTAAGCAGCTCCCAAAGCTTGGTATTTTGGAATTAACCAAAGGTTTAAACCCATATTTGTAATTAATGCTATCAATGCTAAAATATTTAATATTTTCATTGAACCATTTGCTGTAAGCAATGAACCAAAAATATACATAAAACAAAGTGGAATAAAACACAAAATAACCCAGCCAAAAACTTGTGTAGCATAGTTGTTTGCCTTTGGTGAGAGCATTACCAATATTTCACTTTGAAAGAAAAAACAAGCAATTGCAAATATTAAACTTGGCGCAACAAGTATGCCCAAAGCTGTATTTATTAAAGGTTCTAACTTTTGTCTTTCTGCTATCATTTTTGAAAAAATAGGAAGTAAAAGCATGGCAACCAAAACTGCCATCATGTTTGCTGCTTCTAGTAATCGGTAACCTAAAGCATAAATTCCTCCATGATAATCGCCATCGGGTAAAAGTTTACCAATTAATACATTATCAACTCTGGTGTAAAGTGTCATTAGCAAAGCTAGCAATGCATAAGGCGCAGTTTTTTTGTATATATCCCAAAGAATCGCTTTGTCAAAAACAAGTTTGACTTTAGCTATTTTTGTTCGAATAAATGAAAAGGAAATGGCTGCACTTATTAAATAACCTAGTGTTTGCGCATAAATAAAGTTAGTTATATTCAATTCAAAAAGATTTGTAAATAATAGAATTGAACAAAATAAAATCATCAATAATCTATCTAAAATAGATAAAATAGAATCGGTTTTAAAGAGTTGTAATCCGCTAACATTGCTTCTAAAATAAATATGAAAAAAAGATATTACTTGATTGATAGAAAGCATTAGAATTAAATACCAAACACTTTGGTCATATCCTAAAACTGCAGCAAGAATAAGGGTTAACGCAATGTATAATGCTGAAAAAAGTAACTTAACTGTGAGTAAAGCTGAAAACTGTTTTTCTAATAAATTGGCATTTTTGGCTAAATTTGAGGTGGTATAATTTGCAATTCCAAAATCTAATAAAACCGAAAGTAACAACACAAAATTGAAAAGTATGTAATATTGCCCATAGGCATCAAAACCCAAACGATTTTGAACCGCTCTATCAATTCCTAAAATCCAAAATGGTTTAATAAGTAGGTTTACACCCATCATTATTATTAGATTCAATATAAAGGTTTTTCTCATTGGCTGCGCAAATATAGATTTATTCGTCCAAAATAATAGGTTG
>CAIUQQ010000285.1 GCA_903901345.1 uncultured Bacteroidota bacterium
CATCAGTAAACAGAGGTAAAGATTTTGAGAAATTTTAAAAATCAAACATAACAATTATTATTAAAAAACCAAATTTCAATATTTCATACTTCATCATTCATACTTTATCCTTCAAAATTTCTTTAACTATTAAAATAATTCCATTCTTGAAAATTATACTTAATTCAATATATTTGACCAGCATCAAAATTGGTGGTAACACCTCGGAAAACAATGAACATGAACACTATACACGATAAATTAAAAGCTTTTGAACGCACCCTCACCATTATGGATGATTTACGCGCAAAATGTCCATGGGATAAAAAACAAACATTGGAATCACTCCGCCATTTAACCATAGAAGAAACTTATGAGTTAAGTGAAGCCATTGTAAACAATGATTTACCAGAGCTTCAAAAAGAACTAGGCGATGTTTTGTTACATATTATTTTTTATGCAAAAATAGCCAGCGAAACAAATCACTTTGACATTGCTGATGTGCTGAATTCTTTGTGTGAAAAATTGATTGTTCGTCATCCACATATTTATGGTAATGTGGTGGCCGAAACTGAAGAGCAGGTAAAAGAAAACTGGGAACAAATAAAACTAAAAGAAGGAAATAAATCGGTGTTAAGTGGCGTTAGTAAAGGAATTCCAAGTTTGGTAAAAGCTTATAGAATTCAAGAAAAAGCTGCGCAAGTTGGCTTCGATTGGGATACACCAGAGCAAGTTTGGGACAAAATAAATGAAGAATTATTGGAGTTTAAAAATGAACTAGACATTCCTAATAACAAACAAAAAACAGAGCAAGAATTTGGCGACTTACTATTTGCATTGGTGAATTTAGCACGCAAAAATGGCATCAATCCTGATGACGCTTTGGAATATACCAACCAAAAATTCAGAAATCGATTCATGTTCATTGAAGATAAGGCTAAAGCCATGAACAAAAACATGATAGATATGTCGCTTGCTGAAATGGATGAAATTTGGAATGAAAGTAAAAAATTAGGTATGTAAAAACTTAAGGTCAGTTTAAGAGAAGTCGAGAACCGCTGTAAGTTCTTGACTTCGCTAGAACTGACATTGATAAATAAAAAAAGCGGGAAATTTCCCGCTTTTTTTGTGAAATGAATTCAATATTTACCTATGGTAAGCTAGCTTTAAATTGCATGTATTGTGCATCAAAAGTTTGACCAACTTTACTTCCATAACATTCCCATACAGCAGTAATATCTGCTACCCTAGTTGCAGGATTTGGGTGTGTACTTAAAAATGCAGGCGTTCCTCCAGTTTGTCCAGCGGCAATTAATTTTTCAAAAAAGTATTTTGCACCTCTAGCATCGTAGCTAGTTCCATTTAAATATTTTACTGAAAACTTATCCGCTTCAGTTTCATCAGCCCTACTAAACGATAGTCCAATCAATTGAGTAGCTAATCCACTTAACGCACCAGGTTGGCCTCCGCCAGATAGGATGCTAATAACTGTAGAAGCACCTAGCTGTTCTACCATTTGTTTTGCGCTGTGGCGTTTATCGGCATGAGCAATTTCGTGTCCCATCACACCAGCTAATTGTGTTTCATTGTCAAGGTATTTTATTAAACCAGTATACACATAAATGTATCCACCTGGAGTACAAAATGCATTTAACACATCATCTCTTTTAATAATTTTTACTCTCCAAGCAAATTCATCTTTTGAATAAACTCCACCGCTATCTAAAATTGTTTTAGTAATTCTATTAATGTGCGCGTACGCAACTGGATATTTAACAGAATCTAATAAAGGATATTCAGTTGGATTTTTTTCAATTTCGGCAACCGATGCCAAACCCATTTGTTTGTCTTGGTCAATGCTTATTAATAAATTAGTTACAGTGCTAGGTGCAAACTTGCCAGCACATTTGTCTTCTGTTGGTCCTGATTCCTTGCTACATGCTGCAAATACAAGCATGATGCTAAAAATGGAGATGGTAATTTTGTTCATTTTATATTTTTTTGAAGGCGCAATTTAAGGTTTTTTAATAGATGTATTAATTGATAAATATTTATTTTTAACAAAACGATAAATACTACTTGTTTAATATAAAATATAGCAATATTTAAATCCTTAGAATATAAATGCAATTACCCTTTATGGCTTAAATCAAATGAATGCAATACTCAAATAATTAGCCCAAAAAATCAAGAATGCATAAAAAAAGCCCATATAAAATGGGCTTTTTGTTTTAAAATTTACTTATTTATTTTCAAAAACAAATTGCTGATGAGCATCTAAACTGATTAAAATATTGGAATCTTTTTTTACGTTTCCAGCTAAAATTTCTTTCGATAATTCGTTTAAAATCCTGCGTTGCATTACTCGTTTTAAAGGCCTTGCACCATATTGAGGATCATAACCTAATTGTGCCAACCAATCTAACGCTTCATCGGTAATATTCAATTCAATTTGTTGGTTTAATAATGTGCTTTTCAAACCCTCAAATTGTAAGTTAACTATCTGTCTTACGTTTTCGCGGTTAAGCGGTGTAAACATAATAATATCGTCAATTCTATTCAAAAACTCTGGACGAATTTGCTTGCGCAATAACTCCATCACTTGGTTTTTAGCTTTGGCAGTAATGGCATCTTTATCACTTTCTTCACTTTCCATTTGCTCAAAACTATCTTGAATAATATGTGAGCCAATATTCGAAGTCATGATTACAATGGTGTTTTTAAAATTGGCTGTTCTACCTTTGTTATCGGTTAAACGGCCATCATCCAAAACTTGCAACAGTATATTGAACACATCAGGATGAGCTTTTTCAATTTCATCTAATAACACAACCGAATATGGACGTCTGCGAATGGCTTCTGTTAATTGTCCGCTTTCTTCGTAACCAACATATCCTGGAGGTGCTCCAATTAAACGGCTTACCGTATGTTTTTCTTGATATTCACTCATATCAATTCTTACCAAAGCACTTTCTTGATTGAATAAAAATTCGGCTAAGGCTTTGGCTAATTCAGTTTTACCAACTCCAGTAGTTCCCAAGAAAATAAATGAACCAATTGGTTTTTTAGGGTCACTTAATCCAGCTCTACTTCTGCGTATGGCATCACTAATTGCTGCAATGGCTTCTTCTTGTCCAACCACACGTTTGTGTAATTCTTCTTCTAAGTTCAACAGTTTTTCACGCTCACTTTGTAACATTCTTGTAACCGGAATTCCAGTCCAACGAGCTACCACATCAGCTATATCATCAGCAGTAACTTCCTCTTTCACCATTGGCGAATGATTTTGCGCTTCGTTTAGTTTTGATTTAAATTCTTCTAGTCGTTTTTCAGCATCTTTAATTTTACCATATCTAATTTCTGCAACTTTTGCAAAATCGCCATTGCGCTCTGCTTGTTCCGCTTCATATTTTAGGTTTTCAATTTCTTTTTTTGTGGTTTGAATGCCATCTACCACCACTTTTTCACTTTGCCATTTTGCTTTTAAGTCATTTCTGTCGGCTTGTAAATTGGCAATTTGCTCTGCTAAATTCTTTACCTTTTCGTTATCACCTTCGCGTTTAATGGCTTCTCTTTCTATTTCCAATTGCATAATTCGTCTATCCAATTGGTCTATTTCTTCAGGAACCGAATCAATTTCCAAACGCAATTTTGCAGCAGCTTCATCCATCAAATCAATGGCTTTATCTGGCAAAAACCTATCGGAAATATAACGTTGCGAAAGTTCAACAGCGGCTATTATTGCATCATCTTTTATTCTAACTTTATGATGAACTTCGTATCTTTCTTTTAATCCGCGTAAAATAGAAATGGCATCTTCAGTATCTGGCTCTTCTACATATACTTTTTGAAAACGTCTTTCTAGCGCTTTGTCTTTTTCAATATAGCGTTGGTATTCGGCTAAAGTGGTAGCGCCTATGCTGCGCAATTCGCCACGTGCCAATGCTGGTTTTAAAATATTGGCAGCATCCATTGCGCCTTCACCACCGCCACCTGCGCCTACTAAAGTATGTATTTCATCAATAAATAAAATAATTTCACCATCAGCACCTATTACCTCTTTTACTACCGACTTTAAGCGCTCTTCAAATTCACCTTTGTATTTTGCGCCAGCAATTAATGAACCCATGTCCAAAGAGAAAATTTTTTTTGTTTTTAAATTTTCAGGAACATCACCATTTACTATTCTATGCGCTAAGCCTTCGGCAATGGCAGTTTTTCCCACACCAGGTTCGCCTATCAATACAGGATTATTTTTTGTTCTGCGACTCAAAATTTGTAAAACCCTGCGAATTTCTTCATCACGGCCTATTACAGGATCTAACTTTCCTGCTTGTGCTAATTCATTTAAATTTTTCGCGTATTTATTCAATGAATTATACTGACTTTCGGCTGATTGAGAAGTAACTTTTTGTCCTCCACGTAATTCTTTAACTGCCGTTTTTAGTTCTTTTTCGGTTACACCAGCATCTTTTAATAAATTAGCTATTTGGTGTTTACCATCTAATAAAGCCAATAAAATATGTTCAACCGAAACAAACTCATCACCAAATTCTTTCAGGTAACTTTGTGCTTTCAGCAATACTTGGTTAGTATCATTAGAAAGATGTTGGCTTTGACCAGTAACTTTAGGATAACTTTTTACAATTGCTTCCAATGCAGATTCTATTCGAGATTGGTTAACATTTAATTTTTTGAATAAAAACGAAATTACGTTTTCATCAGTTTGAATTAAGCCTAATAATAAATGGGCTGGTTCAATGGATTGCTGCTCGTTTTTTAAAGCAATTTGCAAAGCTTCTTGAACGGCATCTTGCGATTTGATCGTGAAATTATTTAAATTCATAAGGCTGTATTTATTTAAGAAATATGATTGTTTTTTTTTACAAAAACGTATTCATCAATATTAAATCCAAATCAAATAGCGTGAATATTTGGCATTAATCAAAAACAAGAAATGAATAGTTGACTTGAAATTTTAAAACAAGCATTTTTTTAAAACAAAATACAGCCAAAAAGACTGTGTTTTAAGGTATTTGAAACAATATATTAAATGTAAACAGTAATTGTTTCAATAAATAAAAGAAATAATTAAAACCTAAATTGAAGTCTTACAGTAACAACATCATCTTTTAAATCACCATTATAACTAGTAAGTTTAGTACTTTCATTTGTAACCAAATCATACCACAAAACCAATTTTACATTTGGGTCAAAATAATTGATATACCCAAATCCTAAAGTTGTAAATTTAATATCTGCTTTTGTTAAGTTTAAGCCATTTGCTATTTGATTACCTTCCACATTAGTGTTTGGATCATACCAATCATATTTTATTGCTATTTGGTGTCGTTTATTCACTATGTTTTGTAAAAAATAGATAAACGCACCATCAAAATTTCTAATATAAAGTGGATTAGTTTGGAGTGTATTTGGGGTTTCACTTGATGTAGAAGTAGCAGATTGAGAGCCTCTCCAATATTCAAATCTTACTTCAGTATTTCCCCATTTATGGGCAAATTTTGCTTGTAAATCTATTCCATAATAAATTCGTTCACTCTTTTTTCCAGCATAGTTTTGTATCGAGTCAATCAAGAATGCGTTATTACTATTTGCATCTGTTCCCATTTTATATGTAACTTTATTTAAACCAGCCAAACCACCATATAATCCAGAAACGCCACCTGAAATTGTAAGTTTTTTGGTTATTTTATAAGGTTTAAAACCAATTCTTCCTATAATATCTTTATAATTATCATAATCAGTAACGCCAACTGATGGAGTGTTTCCTATACTTGAAATTCCTTGTCCGTTAAATACACCCAAATCCATTCGTAAATAATATAATTTACTTTTTTTGTCTTTTGGGTCAAAAGAAACCATTACTCCTAAATCGCGTTCTACTTTACATAAAGTTTGACTCATTCTTCCTCTTTCAGGGCTTTCTCTATCGGCTGAACCTAAATTAATTTCATAGCCAAATGGCCTTGCAAATATTCCAGAGGTAAAAGAAAATAGATTGTATTTTGAATCATAAATTCTTCCCCAAAAGTCGCGTACAAAAGCACCTCGTTCTGTAATATCATATTGGAAAACAAAATGAACTTTAGGGTAATTTTTTTGATCATTTCTTAAATAATCAAATCTTATTCTTCCTCGTCTAACTGTAAATCTATTATCAGTCATTGAATCAAAACTCCCGCCACTAAAACTATTAATTCCTTTGCTTTCAGCAAGTTGAAATTGTGGTTGAATGTAACCGCTAATACTAAAATAATGGAATCGGTTATACATATCATACATTCCTTTTCCCATTACAGTAGATGTATCTACCATTTCCATTAAAAATTGGGCTTTTAA
>CAIUQQ010000286.1 GCA_903901345.1 uncultured Bacteroidota bacterium
AAACCAATCATGATTATTAATTAAATATTTTGTAACTAAGAATATTTTTTTTGAAAATTTGAGTCGTTTTTTCTAATGGAACTGAAAACCATTCATGTAACATTGAAGCGTAAAAATCCCTAAAATCAATTTCCATTTCTAATCCTTGTTGCTTTTCTATATTTTTAATTATATCAGGTGTTTTTCCAATAAATTGATTTTTGCAATTATCTCCAAAAAGATAAATGGATGTTGCATCTCCGTGATCGCTTCCAAAAGAGCTGTTTGATTTTATTTGTCTTCCAAATTCTGAATAGCTTAAAATACTTACATTTTTGTAATAATTCAATAATTTCAAATCATTGATAAAACATCCAACAGCGTCTGAAAACTGCTTTAAAAGTAAAGAGTGCATTCCCTTGGAACTGTTATTTTCAGTAACTTGATATGCATGAGTATCAAAACCACCCATACTTAAAATATAAATTTTAGAATTAAGTCCGCCTGATATTAATTTAGCCACAATTTTGAGTTCCTGTGCTAATTTATTTCTGTCAGGGTATGAAACTAATGAATTTCCCTTTGAAGCTGCTTTTTCTATTTGTTTTGAGTATATATTTGCTAATCCAATACTAGAATTTAAATATTTCAATAAATCTGAATAATTTTTATTGTCTATAGTTCCAATATTACATTTATTGATTTCAATAAATGAATTTATGTTATCAACTACATGGCTATAATTACTAAATCCACCTTGGCAAGTATCGCTAACAATATTACCAACTGTTACAGCAAGAGGATCAGGATAAATATTATTTGGATATCCCATTGGATAATTTTTATGATTCAAATCTAAAAATCTACCAATCCATCCTGAACTCCATTGCTCGTTGGAAGGTGAACCGCTATTCCAAATATCCATAGAACGAAAATGAGAACGATTTGGTAAGGGATAACCAATGTTATTAACTACACTCATTTGGCCAGACATAAATAATTTAAAAAGCTCATTTGTTGCTGGGTGAAAGCCAATGTTAGAATTTGTTTTTAAAAGCTCTTTTTCAGGAATAATAATATTTTCTCTGTGTCTATAAAGTTCGTCATAGCTGTTTAGTGGAACAATAGTATTTAAACTATCATTACCTCCAATTAATTGAATCAAAACAAGAATGTTGTCTATTTCTAACATCTTTTAACTAATATTTAAATGGGGTAGATTTAGCAAATGATTCAAAGTGTTTTTTAAATTGTTTATTGCTTGTGGTTTATTATTTATAATTTCTGTTATGATTTCAGTTTCATTTAATTTACTATAATTTTTACAAAGTAATGTATTTAGTTCCACTTTAACTTTATTATCGATATAAGAATTAAAGTAAAATTCATTTAAAAATTCAATGAATTCAGTTGTTGTATTACAATTACTTTGTAATACAAGTTTATCATAATTTATACTCACGCCCAAATTACGCCAAGTATCATTATATTCAGTAATTTTATTTACT
Organism: uncultured Bacteroidota bacterium; assembly: GCA_903901345.1. GTDB lineage: Bacteria > Bacteroidota > Bacteroidia > UKL13-3 > UKL13-3 > JAAFJM01. Next base: position 1,488 of record CAIUQQ010000286.1, read on the forward strand.
AATACTTTTTTGTTCTTTAAGGAAGCGGAGTTTACCCAAAGCCTTGAAAAGCCGGGAGCTTGATAATATGCTTTCCAACCACCAACACTTGGCGGTTTTAATAATTCCATTCCCATTAAAGTGATATTTTCAAAAATATCAACGTTAAAATTATATTTTGATGTCACATTATTAGGAATTGAAATTGGTATTGAATTTAATAAGTCAAATGTATATTGTATAGGGTTTTTAATTCTAGGGGATTTTTTGGATAATTTATAAAAATATTCACTACTTAGCATTGCCTCAACTACTGGTTTGATTTCATAATTGTTTTTTATAAGGATTTCTGCTAGTGGTAAAATTAAATTTATTTCAGTTTCTTTTGTTATTTCATCAGAACAAAACCAAACGTATAATCTTTTTGTAAAATGGATTGCTGTTTCTTTTTTAGAAAAAATAATGTCAATAACTTGTTTAATTTCCTCATCACCTTTAGTCACAATTGTTGCATTTTCAAAGCTTTTAGATAAATGTTTGTTTGAAAAATCATGATTGTATTTGTTAAATTCAACTCTAATTTTTTCATTTAAATCATGTGTAAACCAGCCTATATCTGTCCATCCGGTTAACACTTTGGCAATAGTAGAAATATCTTTTTCTGTAAAAGTTGTATAATTACCTTTACTAATCATATCTCCTCTACCAATAGTAAACAACTCTAATAGTTCTCTTGCATAATTTTCGTTTGGATTTTCTTTTGTATTTTCAAAACCACTTAAAAATCTTAGCATAGCAGGATCAAGCGTAATATCCATAGTAATTTGCTTAAAATTACCAAAAGCATTATCATGTAAATATAGAATATGATTGTATTCGTACTTATGTTCTAAAACATCTGAAATGGAATAGAAATTCAACCAAAAATACATCATTTGTTGTCTTAACGAACAAGGGTTTTCGTGTGTAAATGAAACCAACCAAGCTCTTAAGCTTTTTTTCCTATATTGTTCGTAAAATACATCTGTTCTGTATGGAGCATTAATCCATGTCTTTCCAATTGGAACTAATAAATCACCTTCAAATTCAAAATTTAATGGTTCCGAATAATTTTTTTTGTTTCTATTAATTTTTGAATAATCTCGCTTATACTTAAATTTTCAAATTCTTTTAGTTTTTCATTAGAAAATCCAATTGTACATTTTCTAAGCAAATGTATTAAGTCTTTCTTTTCAATTAATTTATTTAGTTTTTTTATATTAATTGGTTCAATTAAACTGTCGCAAGCATTTAAACTTATTCCACTTAAAACACTAAATGCAATACTCATCAATATGAATTCACGTCTGTTCATCTATAAAGCTAGCTTATTTTTTATTTTTATTTGATCCAACAAATTCAATTTTTGTGTTTCAAAATTATAACATTTAAGAATTTGTTTGTTTTTAATTTCCATAATAAATTTTACTAAAGTTCATAAATAATTTAAAACAATTGAAAAATTTAAGTAATAATAGTTTTTGTACAAATGCTTAAATAAATTTTAATTTTATATTTGATTTTTAAATTTTAACTATTGCAATTATACTTTGCTGATTTGGATTTGTAATCCAAATCAATTAATTGAAGGATTTAAAATCCTATTTTTACCTTAATTGCAAAAAACAAGTTTGTTAAAAGCTATTTGCGGTTTACAAAATTTCACCGACTGTTTAAAGTAAAAACAAATACAATCTATATTTCAAAAAAGGGTTTCAAAGCTTCAATTAAAACTGTTGGTGACATGGTCAGTTTATTTGTTTTCATATCCACATTTACCAATTCTACTTCGGCTTTTGTCAGTAATTCATTTTGCTGATTGTAAATTTCAAAATAAAAATGAATACGCACTTTTGGTATTTCTTTTAGCATAGTAACTATCGTTAATTCATCATCATAATATGCCGATTTTAAATACTTACAATTCAAACTTAATACAGGCATCATTATGCCATTATCTTCAAAGCTTTTATAGGTTAATCCAATTTGTCGCAAAGCGTCTGTGCGCCCTATTTCCAAATATTGCGCATAGTTTCCATGATATACCACACCCATTTTATCGGTTTCAGAATATCTAACTCTTACCGTTGTTTTGCTTGTAAACATGTATTTTTTTATAAAATAATTTTAAATTCTGTTCTTCTATTTTTGGCCCTGTTTGCTTCTGTTAAATTGTCACCCAAAGGTTGTGTTTCGGCATATCCTTTATAAGTAATTCTCGAAGCATCAATTTTATTAGTAACTAAATATTCATAAACAGCCTTCGCACGGTTATTCGAAAGTGTTAAGTTTTCTTGTTTTTTACCTTGGTTATCTGTATGTCCGCTAACTTCAATTCTCACCTTTGGATTTACTTGTAAAAACTGCACTAATTTATCTAATTCTGTAACCGATTCAGGTTTCAAATCGAACTTGGCAGTTTCAAAGAAAATATTTTTTAAAACCACTTTTGCGCCAGCAACTATTGGTGTTAAAGGAACATCTAAAAACAAAGGCTCTACATTGTTTTGTTCTTTTAAACTAAAGTTTTCTGAGTAAAATAAATAATTAGCCAAACTCACATTCAATGCATAGTTTTTATTGCCTTGCAAACTCAATAAAAAGGCACCAGTAGTTTTGTTAGAGCGAGTTTCAATTACGGGTTTTTTAGTTGCTAAATCAATCAATTCTAATTTTGCTGCCAATTTGTTTTTCTTAATGGCATCGTATACTACGCCTTTTACATAACCAGTTTGCTCAGGACGCGCTTCTTTATACAATTCAAATTGGTATATATCTAATCCACCAAATCCTCCTTCTTTACCCGAAGAAATAAATGCATTGATTCCATCGCTGGTAATGCTAAAACTTTGTTCGTCTTTATTAGTATTTATTGGATAGCCAATATTTACAGGTGTTTGCCAACGTCCGTTGCTAGTTCTTTTACTGCTATAAATATCCAAACCGCCCATTCCTGGATGTCCGGCACTTACAAAAAATAGTGTTTTATCGTCTAGCGCTACAAAAGGATATTGTTCATCTTTTTCAGTATTTATTTCTGGTCCACAATTAATAGGAGGTGCCCATTTTCCATTATTATAAAATGTCATCCAAATATCGCTGCCACCAAAACCACCTGGTCTGGTACTGGCAAAATAAACAGTTTTACCATTGAAAGAAACACTTGGTTGTGTTTCCCAACTGCGCGTATTTACTGGCGGTCCTAAGTTTTTGGGAGTACTCCATTCCAATCCATCAAGTACACTTAATAATATATCACAACTGTTTTCTATTTCACCACAATAAGTATAAAAAATGTATTGGCCATCGGCACTAATAGAAGCAGTTCCTTCGTTTTTATCGCTGTTTATAGTCGTACCAATCGATTTAGCTTTTGAATAACCACTTCCTTCTTTTTTACTGATAAAAAAATCTTCATTTCCTGTTCTTCTATCACCTAAATTTCGGGTAAATAAAAGTGTTTGCAAATCGGCAGTAAGCACCGGAAAATAATCATCATGAATAGAGTTTACATTTACACCCAAATTAATAGGTTTATAAGGAACAGGATGTTTGATGGCATTTACAGCAAAATCAATGTTTTTTTCGAGTTTTAAACCTGCAGTTTTTCTTGCAAACCAATCGGGAAAAGGAACAAATTTTTTAATGTAAATTTGCGCACTGTCGTAATTTGCATTTTCATACATATAAGTTGCCAATCCTAGGTAACTTAAGGGAAAATTAGGATTTACTTTTATCAATTGACGGTATAATTCCTGCGCTTTTAATTCTTGTTCCTCGCCTTCATATAAATCGGCCAAAAGCATGTGCGCATCTATGTATTTGTCATCAGCTTGTATGGCTTTATTGCAAAGCAAAATGGCTTCACTGTAATTTTGAAGCGTAAAGTTTTCTAAAGCTTGATTAAATAATTTGTCAGCTTTTTTATTTAAAGTACCTGTAATGGGCTTTTCCTGCGCATTTACAATAAAAGTAAATAAAGAAAAAAAAATAATAAAACGGG
>CAIUQQ010000287.1 GCA_903901345.1 uncultured Bacteroidota bacterium
AAATTTGCACACCATAAATGGTATCCACTTTTTCTAAATCAAAAGCTAAAGCTAATGAAGCATTATTTTCTTTAAAAAAACCATAACCTGCTTCTGCTGTGCCATCATCGTATGCAAAATAATTACTAAATATAGTTGTAGTGGTGGTTGAATCGTTAGTTGGCACATTGTCATTTCCAGCAAAACCATTGTTACTTACACTAAGTTTATTGCTAAATTTTTTAACTAAATTATTAGAAGTGGTAGTTAAAGTAGTAGGTTTTATAGAACTTAAAGGTGTGGCAACTGAAAAAGGCACACTTCCAATAATTTTATTATCAGTAAAAACTACACTCTGTTCGTTATTAATCAAATCCCTTTTATAATTTACCGAGTAGTTTCTATTGTCGTTATTAAACACTGAAAAATTTATAGAATCGTTGGTATAAGCCGGTTTATTTAATTCAAAATGTTTCCAAGGCATGCTTCTATATTTTTTAAGCAATGAAGTTGGAGTAGATGAAATGGCTAAATCATCGTTAAAGGTATCAACTAAACTTCTGCCAGCATCTAATTTTATGTAATCAACATGCCACTGACTAAGGTTTCCGCTTAAGCTACCAATATTTATAAATCTGAATTGAAAATTATCATGTAAAAATTGTTTTGGTAACGCAAATAAAACCCTGTTAAAAGTATCGTAACCCAAAGTATCTAAAGCAGAACGAACCCATACCATTGCAAACGAATCAGCATCATTTGGAGTAGTTTTAAATTCTAAAACCAATGAATCGGTTTGTTGAACCTGACCAATAGTTCCTTGCAATTGATATTGATAAAAGAAACTAAAATAAATGGAATCTTTTAAAGTATAATTTGATAAATTGTAACCTTTACTTGTCAATACATCGGCAGTAGTTTTAATTGGTTGTTTACTGTAAGCATTACCAAATTCATTTAATCCATCAAAAGTAGCAACGTTTATACTTGGTTGGTTTTTAGGAAAATTATTATTGATAAAAACATTTCTATCTAACCAAATATCATTATTGGGATAAAAGCCTAAAGTGTTTGAAAAATCATCGAATAAAGGCAAATCTCTTTTAGGTGAAATATTGATGGCTGCTACCGCAAAATTCATACTGTCGTTTTTAGTATACGTTCCTTTATTGATAAACCTAAAACTAAAAAACTGATGACGTAATCTACCACCATTTAATGATACATTTATTTTTCGAAAGTTAGTATCTAATCTTCCTGAAGCCCAATTTCTTTGCCATCTTCCTAAATTATCTAATGTTTCCAAATAGATAGAATCAGTGGCTCGTGATTGTTTAAAACCTCTAATCCAAAAACTCATGACTAAGTTATCATTTACATTGGCTTTTGTAAAATCAATTGGATTTACCGTCAATGTATCCGCATTTCCATACAAGCCATTATTATTAAAATAACTTGAATCTTGTATTTCGGTAATAGAATTAAATATGGCCGCATTTCCCCAATACATATCGGGATAATTTACTTGCGAAACTTGATTGGTAAAACCAGTCCAATTGTAATTATTTGGAGAAAAATTGAATGGCATAAACTGCCTGAAAGACTCATAAAAAGGTAAATTGTTTTTATAAGAAACAACCAATTGATGCACTTTAAAAACTTCATTTTTAGCTGTGTCGGTATTACAATAACTCACTAACCTGAATTGAAGTAAATTACTTTTCAAATCATCAAAAAAGTTAATATTTAATAACACATCTTTATTGGTAGCGATATTATTATTTGAAACCCATAAAGTGTTCCAAACTCCTGTATTTCCTTTTACTTGAAACAACAATGAATCGGTATTATTCCAATCATATCCCGTTGAATAATTAATTAAAGCAAACGCGTTTCCACCGGCATTGGTCGTGTTTATTTGTTGCGAGGTAAGCATATCTGCTTCACCAAAACCATTATTATAAATAACATTATTAGTGTTTTTTGAATTAAAAACTGCATTTAAATTATCTATGGTTACTGAACTGTCAGCCCATTTTAAATGATCGGGCTTGGTAGCATATTTATTGTTAAAATAATCAGTAAAAGGAATGTTTAAATTACCAGTTTTACCTAGAGAAATATTTTTATTTATCCTATTTTTTTCAATTGAATTTGCTCCATTTAAAAGCACATTTCTTTCCAAAGGCACTTTTTTTTCTTGTGCTTTAGAAAAAACAGAAAGTAGTAAAAACGATAATAGCGTTAAAGTATATTTCATGTAATATTTTTAAATTATTCAATCAAATATTGAACTGAATAAACGTAAATGTCTGTATATTATTTAAATTATTATTTATCACCTAAAAACAAATCAATTTGCTGTCCACTTTTAATGGTTTGTCCCTCATTAAATGCTGGAGATTGGCGTTTAACAGTAGCATTTAATGAATCAGTTTTTCCTTCGTAAACAATACTTCCCACTTGTAACATGCTACTTTCCAAAACTCCTCTTGCTTCGTTTAAAGTTAAGTTACTTAAATCGGGAATTTGAACAATGGTACTTCCCATTCCATCGCCAACAATTAAATCAATGCTAGCTCCTTTTGGAACTTTTACATTTGGCTGAATGCTTTGATTGCGGTATAACTGGTCTAAAACTGCACCAGTTGCCACATCGGGTCTATAAATAACACTTCCTAACTTTAGACCTGAACTTAATAAAACTGTTTCTGCAAATCGCAAAGAGTTGTTAATTAAATTAGGCATTTCTACACCAATAGATGAATTTGAATTGATGGTAATATAAATAAATCTTCCCTCTTTTACTTTGGTATTTTCCGAAGGATTTTGTTCTACCACGCTGCCTTTTGGCATGGAATCAATGAAGGCAGTATCTGTAATGATGTAGCGTAATTTTTTTTGAGTCAATATTTTCTCTACTTCCTCAAAACTTAAACCTTTTAAATTTGGTAAAGTTAACGACTCGCCATGTCTGGTATAATTGTTTAACAAAAATGCGCCAACCCAACTTAACAAGTATAAAACCAGCAATATAAGAAATATGTTAACGGCTAACGATTTTAATAATTTCATCAATAAATAGTATTTTTTATTTGGACAATTTCAAATTAATATTATCCAATTACTTTTTTACAATACTAATAAATTTCAGTAAAATTTTTATAAATATTTCTTTTCACACAAATGGAAACTTATTCTTATTTTCCGTCAATGATCATTGGGTTATTTCCTTTTCCCAAAACTATAATTTTGGCATTAGCTGATTTTGCTAATTCTAAATTGGCTTTTATGCTTTCATATTGTAATTGTTTATCGCTTAATCCAGTAGAAATTATTCTTTGATAATCAGCAATTCCTTGTGCTTCTACTCTTTTGCGTTCAGCTTCTTGTTTTTCTTTTTGTAAAACAAATTGCATTTTTTGTGCATCTTGTTCTGCATTTATCTTTGATTCAATGCTTGCTTTAACAGAAGCTGGAAGGGTAATATTTCTAACTAATAATTGTTCTAAAATTAAACCCCTGCTTTTAAAATCTTTTTCTATGCTATTGAAAATTCTCAATTGAAATGTATCGCGTTTGCTACTGTATAATGCTACCGCATCGTAATAAACGGCATTGTCTCTAATTTTAGTTCTGGTTAAGGGGCGAACAATTTTATCGTTATAATCCAAACCAGTTTCTTTTAATAATCTTGGTGCTTCAGAAGGAACCACGCGGTATAAAACTGTTAAATCAATGGTAACTTCCAAACCATCGGCTGTTAAAACCCTAATAGCATCATCGCCCGCTTTTTGACCTTCATCGTGAATGCCACTCATGGTATAATTTTGAGTTTTGGTGTCAATTGTTTTAACGTCCACCAAAGGATTTATAAAATTTAAACCACTTAATAATATATCATCTTCTATTTTACCAAACATTGATTTTACACCAACTTGGCCTGCATCTATTTGTTTTAAACAAGCATTTAAAACACCTATTCCAATTAAAACTACTGCAACGGCCTTTAACGGACCGCTAAATTTTGCATTGATATTATTTGCATTGAATACAAATGTGGCAACTCCTAAAAGTATAAAACCAAGTACTATTAAAATCATAATTTGTTTTTATTTATTGATTCAAGATTACAATATTTTATTCAAAAATAGTGTTATATTTTTCGTAAAATATTACTCGGTAACTGAACTACTAATGAAAAACCTGTGTTTTCAATTCTTACTACCACTTTTTTTGTCGATTTATATTCAATTAGCTCACCTATTTGATCTTGTAACGGACCCGCAATAATTTTTACACTTTCGCCTTTTTCAAATGTTTCTGTTATTCCTTCAATGTCTTCATAATTGGCAACCATCAATTTTATTAACTCAATTTGCGAATCACGCAATACAACTGGTTGTCCTTGAAAATTAACAAATTTTACAACGCCCAAAGTGTTTAATATTTCGTAATAAAAACTCATGGAAGTATAAATAAAAATGTAAGAGCTAAACAAAGGACTATCAATTGTTTTTTTTCTATCACTCCACTGAACTATTTTTCTTTGTAAAGGTAAAAAGGTGGTAAACTCTCTTTTTATAAGCGCGGCATTTACTTTCTTTTCAGCCCTTGGAGCTGTGTAAAGTAAATACCATTTATATTGTTTGTTTTCTAAATGCACGATTATTTTATTCCCCTTATTTTCTTAAAAATATTTAGCAAAATCACTAAATATGTTCTTTCAATATTTTATTCAACCATTTCAATAACATAAACATGATGATGGCAGAAATCCCTAAAAGCACAAAATTTACTAAAAAGAAATTGGCTTTATTTTCATATCCATCCCATAAAGTGGCTAAAATTCCTGAAAGTTTATTTCCTATGGAAGTTGATAAAAACCACCCGCCCATCATCAATGCAGTTAAGCGTTTTGGACTTAATTTTGACACCAAAGATAATCCCATTGGACTCAAAAACAATTCACCAACAGTAACTACTCCATAACAACCAATTAACCATAATGGGGAAGCTTTTTCTGCTCCATTATCGCAATAATAAACGGCTGCTACCATTACTAATGTACTTACTGACGAAATTAATAACCCAAATGCAATTTTAGATGCGGTGCTTGGTTCTACATTTTTACGTTTTAGTAATCCAAAAAACAATACCACCAATGGTGTTAATATAATTACCCAAAGTGGATTGATGGATTGGAATAACTCGGTATTGAATAAAGAAATTTCGGCATGATCAGCTGGCATTAGCTTAGTTTGAAGATTTCGGAAATAAACAGGTTTATCCCACACTTTTTTAGCTTTACCATTTTCTTTTATCAATGAAAACTTTTCAGTAAATGCTTCCACTGAATCAACTTGATTGGTAACTTTTTCAACTTGGTAAAGTGATTCTGCAACTGGTTTTACAACTGCAGGAGTTTCCCTGTCGGTATAATACTGTGCCCATGTAGTTAAAGCAGTTCCGTTTTGCTTGAATACAGCCCAAAACATTACAGAAACCAACATGATAGTTAACAAAGCAGCTAATGGTTTTTTATCGGCAATACTGGCTTTTACATACAAACCAACATAAAAAATGATGATAGGAATGGTTGCAAAAATAAATGCATCTGTACTATCGCTTCCAAATATATTTCCTGGAAAATTCCAAGCTGCCAAACCCACTACAATAGCTGGTAAAAACACTGTTGTAAATATTTTAGATAACGGCATATCTTCCTTCTGAGCTGGCTTTAACACATCGGCATGTTTGTAATGTTTTAAACCAATAAAATATACAATTAATCCCACAAACATTCCAATTCCTGCAGTCCCAAAAGCATAACTCCAACCATATTTATTGCGCATAAATGCGGCTATAAAAGTACAGCTAGCAGCGCCAATATTTATTCCAGAATAAAAAATGTTATAACCTGCATCTTTCAAATGTTTGTAGTTATCTTCATTGTATAAATTACCTAAAAGAGTAGAAATATTTGGTTTAAAAAATCCGTTACCCAATACAATTAAAAATAAAGATATATAAAAATATTGTGTTCCGGGAATGGCTAATCCTAAGTAACCCAAACCCATTAAAATTCCACCAATGAAAATAGATTTGCTGTATCCTAAAATTCTATCGGCTAATAAGCCGCCTAAAAAAGGAGTCAAAAACACAAATGCAATGAAAGTTCCATAAATATCGGCAGCATCTTTTCTGTCCATTCCAAGTCCGCCTTTTTCCATTGAACTTGTTAAATATAATTGGAAAATTCCAATCATTAAATAGTAACCAAAGCGTTCCCACATTTCGGTAAAGAACAAGAATGGCAGGCCTAAAGGATGTTTTTTATTCATATAG
>CAIUQQ010000288.1 GCA_903901345.1 uncultured Bacteroidota bacterium
TATTACGGTAGCTACGCCTAAAAGAAGATTGTTGTTTATAAAGGATGATTTGGACAGCATACGTAAGGTTATCCAAGCTAATAACCCCGAAATATATGAATTGGAGGCACACCCCGAATGTGCGATTGGTACGTTATTGAATAACATTGAGATAGCTTGTGATTTGAATGATGATGAGCCTAATAATTGGAAAACCAATAAGGAAGAATTTAGAAAGCGTAAAAACATACAGATAATCTGTGAGGATTGTAAGTTTGAGTTTACCTTGACCGAGGCTTTGTTGTTTAATGATATATTAGGTAAGCATACTGTATGTCCAAATTGTACGTCTAGTTTTAATATTTAACAAAATAAATTTGGTAGTATCAATTAAATTACTTATCTTTACACCATGGAAAAAAAGACAATGAAAAACTATTATGAAATGTTTTCGCCAGCTGGCGAGAGAGCGTGTGACAGCTTAGTAAAGCGTGTTACCAAAAAGATACAAGGAACCAAGCGTGTAACAGCCAAGGAGATTGAGGATATGGTAGATAAGGGTATGGAGAAAATTGCTGTTAAGCATGGTGAAGTATTTGATACTGAACCTAGATGGCACATAAGAGATTATGTTGACAAGGCTATGGCTGATAATGGTTATCAAAAAGTTTTTGCTGATTGGTAAAATAAATTTGGATATATCAAATTAAATACTTATCTTTGTCGTATAACCAATAAAAATAATTAATATGGGCTGTTTTAGTTTTTTATGTAAAGAATCGGGTTTACCCGTTGCATCGAGTAGTTATGATGGCGATGCTTGTAGATTGTTTTTGCTTAAGGATGGCAAGGTAATCGAGGAAATGAAAGGGCATTATGACAGTTATGGTCGTGTGTTTAAAGATGCGAAGATGGAAGAACCATTTGAGTGGTCTATGGAATGGGGTGAGGTATGCGACCTTATGTTTGATGAGGATGAGCGTAATGGTATAGCTGTGGTATTAGAGCAATATTGGGAGAGGAAAGTCCCAACGACAAGAAGTCATGGCGACCCTAATCAAGGATGGGGACGTAATAATGGTGGTGGTGTTAAGATAAAAGAACCATACCATAAAGTTTATTAAAAATAAGCCACCAAATATTTGGTGGTTTCATTTTTTATACTTATCTTTGTAACGAACCAATAAACTAAATATAATATGACATTTGATGAATTTATGAAAAATAAGCCCAAGTCTGTAACAGGGATTGTATATAGTGATGGTAAGTTAGTTAAGCGAACCTTTTATTGGAGTTACAGCAAGTACATTGATAGGATGGGGTGGTTTAACCGAAATAGGGGTAAGGTAGTTACCCACGATGTAGCATATACATTATACCAAGAAATGTGTATTGCACTTGAAGTTGCTGAACGAAATAATAACGCTAAAACTGTATAACTATGTTTGATTTAAACAGCCAAAAGGATAGAAATGAATATGCAAAAAGCAATGAAGAAATTGCTATACCTAAACAATTTGGTTATAGGTCATCTGCTAATCGTTACATAAAAAATTATGAGGCGAGATATGGTAAACAGCTATTTGTTGTTAATCAATTAGATGAGAATTGTTTTGAAGTTATTAATCATAAAAAAAATAGATAATCATGGCAAAGAAAATATCATGTGAGTTAATCATAGGAACAAGAACCAGAATGATAAGTTTAGGTAACTTTAATAGTATATCTGAGGCTAAAAAGTATATAAGTGAATGTAACATAACTTGTTATAAATTAATCAAAAGAAATTAGGTTATATCAAATTAATTACTTATCTTTGTAGCGAACCAATTAAAACCATATACCATGCAAAAGAAAACAATCATTAAAAAAATCAAAGCCATTATAAAAGAACATGGCGATTTTACCACAGCTGAACTAATGGCTGAATCAAGCCCTTGTGTATTATCGAGAAAGGGGCGTAATGAGTTATGCGAATCTTTTACCTATGACAAGGTTGAAGTGGTTACGTATGACAGTAACGATGAAGAAATCGACAGCGAGCAAGTATTGTATGAAGATTTAAAGAAAGATGTACTAGAAGAAATACTAGCATTAGCCGAAGACCACGAGGTTATAAGCTTACAAGATGAAGACCGACAAGGCGGTTATTAAAAAATAAACCACAATTTATTTTGTGGTTTCATTTATTTTACTTATCTTTACAGAAACCAATTAAAACATATAATATGACAAGAGCAAATTTTTTAATAGTTACAGGCGATGGCAAGTTTAAGATGCAAGGTAATAGTAGCTGTTATCCAAGTAATGTAATGGCTGACGTATTAAGGTTTGCCACAAGTACAGCGAGTGCCAACAGTGGTGCTAGTAATAATTTTTATCAAAATCCCGATAGTAGAGATATTGCAAATTTTATTGATGCTGTTGGCTTAACTTTTGGTAGCGTGGGTAATCCAAGTTATTTTTATGAGATTGACTTTGTTAAGCAAACGGTAAAGGTATTTGGCACAAAAAGTCGTTGGATAAATGCTCCAAGTGATTGGGAAGCAAAGGGTTGGAGAGGTTTATATATGGGCAAGAATAACCGATTAGGTTATTTGGACTGTAATGTAAAGGGTAAGTGTATATACCATGAGTATTTTATCAATTTGGTTGTTAAGATAAGTAATGATGAAATGACCGTTGATGTTTACAAGGTAAAAGAAGCCGAAGAAATTAA
>CAIUQQ010000289.1 GCA_903901345.1 uncultured Bacteroidota bacterium
TTCAACATAAATGGGATTGTCATAAATAAATTATAAAGAATATGAAATAATATCGAATATTGAATGCCATACTTTAAACGAATAAAACTTAGACTAATATCTAGTATTAATTGAGGTAGGAGAAGAAAAGGCATCAAAAAGAACATATTATTCAATTGATAATTAGAACGATTATTATAATGTACCCCAATTTTAGGACACGGTTTATAATTAAAAAATTATTAACTTTATCTTAAAATAATACAAAAATGGGAAAACGTATCAGACGAAATTACGATGAGAATTTCAAAACTAAAGTAGTTTTAGAGGCACTAAAAGAGCAAAAAACTTTAGCACAGTTAAGTAGTGAATTTGAGTTACTTCCCCCCCAAATTAGTGATTGGAAAAAGCAAGTAGTTTCTGGAATTCCAAGTTTGTTTGGGGCAAGAAAGGTTTTGATTTCAGATGAGCAAGAAGAAGAATTAACATCTCCACTTTATCAACAAATAGGGCAACTAAAAGTAGAAGTAGATTTTCTAAAAAAAAAGTTGCGGAAGAATTATTAGGTTTACCTACCGTTAAAAGAAAAGAGTGGGTCGAAGCAAATAATGGGCTATTGAGTATAGAAAAACAATGCGATTTACTGGGTTTAAGTAGGTCGTCTTATTACTATCAACCTTGTGGTGAAAGTAGTGAAAATTTAGCTTTGATGAGAGCAATAGACAAACTTTATATAAAGTATCCATTCTATGGAGCGAGGCGTTTAAGTGTTAATTTGCCTATTGAATTTCAGCCAGTAAACATAAAAAAGGTGCGTAGATTAATGAAAATGATGGGTATTGTCGCTATTTATCCAAAACCAAATTTATCTATCCCCGATTTACAGCATAAAATTTATCCATATTTGTTAAGGGGGATAAAAATAGAACGAGTCAACCAGGTATGGTCAACGGACATTACATATGTGCCAATGGAGCAAGGTTTTTTATATCTTTGTGCAGTTGTTGACTGGCATTCACGTTATATTTTGTCGTGGGAAATATCGAATACTTTAACGACAGATTTTTGTTTAAAAGCGGTAAATGATGCTTTTAAAAGTGGACAAAAACCTGAAATATTTAATACCGACCAAGGTTCACAATTTACGGCTAATGACTTTACAAAAACACTAATTGACCAAGAAATATTGGTGTCTATGGATGGAAAAGGACGAGCATTAGATAATGTTTTTATCGAAAGATTTTGGAGAACGATTAAATATGAGCATATTTACTTGAAAGAGTACAAAGATGGGAAAAGTCTTTTTGAGGGACTTCTTGAATATATCCAATTCTATAACTTTGAACGAAAACATCAATCTTTGCTCTATTTGACACCGAATCAAGTATTTAATCAACGATTACCAATATCTAAAAATAGTACAATTATAGTCAAAACATAGTTTATACACGATTAGTAACTATTTTGTCCAACTATTGGGGTACACCTTAATATTACTTTCGTATCGCTGGAATTATAAAAACTAAAAAATGAATGAGCAAGGTATAAAAATAGCTGTTAGTGTTTTCAAAGAAGCATCTAAAATTTTAGAGGCTAAAATGAATGAAGGTCTTCAAACAATTAAAATTCAAAAAA
>CAIUQQ010000290.1 GCA_903901345.1 uncultured Bacteroidota bacterium
ACAATTATTTTTAAAATAAATGATTTTTGTAATAAATATTTTTATATTCGAATTACTAAAATATTTCAATTATGATAAAATATTGTACCCGAAAAACCATTATTTCATTCTGTTTATTGTTACTAAGTATGCCTTTACTTAAAGCACAAAACCTACAAACTTCAACCGTTAATATTATCAATAATTTATCGCACCCAAGTATGAGTTATAACCATACCTCTAGGCTCGGAAAAACTGGTAGTTGCGGTGTAGATACTTTGTATTATCCATATAATAAAACTACTGCATTTAATGCCATTTCGTTAAATGCCAGCACAAGTGGAAATGCATTTGCTCAATGGTATCCTGCACCTAATGCAATTACCGTTTCTGGCTTCGATTTTTTTGCTTGGCAAAGCAGTACAACTCTAAATGCTGTAGTATCATTAACATGCAGATTATATGCTGCCGGAACCGATTCTATGCCTATAGGTTTGCCATTGGCCTCAGTTACTGTGAATGTTGATTCTAGTTTTGGTGGTGGATTACTTTCAGTTCTTAAAAAATCAGCGGTGTTTTCTAGTCCAGTTACTACTAGCAATCCTTATGTAATTACAGTGGAAACTACTAGTTCATTAAATGTTTCAATTATTGCAAATAGTTGGACTGCTACACCTCCAAACGGACGAAGTGAATGGTTAAGTTCAGTAAGAATTGGAACTACTTATATTAGAAGTTATGGAATAAATGTAGGTGGGCCAGTATTCAATGCCGATTTTATTTTTCTACCTTATGTATCCTATTCATTAAATGCAAACTTTACTCGCTCTGCATGTATTACTGGGCTTAACAATATTACATTTACCAATACATCTTCCAATGTTTTATTCAATCCATTTTATAGTGTACGTGCTTTTCAAAACATTCCACAGCTAAGTTGCATGTGGGATTATGGCGACACTTCGGGAACTTGGTATGCAGTTAATGGATCAAGAACTTATAATTATAGAATTCCTTATTCTGTAAAATTAAAAGATACATTATACGGTTGGCGAGTGGGTTGTGTTGACGAAATTACTTATCAAATTCCTGCTGCACCAGCAATACCAAATGCTACTAATAATAGTCCATTATGCAGTGGAGCTACTTTACAGTTAAGAGCCGACACCATAGCAGGCGCATCTTATTATTGGACGGGGCCAAACGGATTTACTTCCACTTTACAAAACCCAACTATTGCAAACGCTAATTTAACCATTGTAGGAACTTATGCAGTTATAGCCATTATTGGTCAATGTTCGTCTGCGGTGGCTAGCACCAATGTAACCATTATTACCACTCCGGTAGCTTCCAGCAATAGCCCTCGCTGTGCAGGACAAACATTAAGTTTAACTGTAACTGCTATCACTGGCGCTACTTATTCATGGACAGGGCCAAATAGCTTTTCATCTACCTCACAAAATCCATTTATTTCCACTACCACCTTGGCCGATTCAGGAATATACAATGTATCAGTTACAGTAAGTGGTTGCGGAACACTAGGGCCATTCCCAGTTGCAGGTGCAGTAAATAGAGTCCCTATAACTCCAGTAGTTACTAGTAATTCTCCACTTTGTGTTGGCGATAATTTGAATTTAACATCATCTACTTATATTGGTGGTAACTATAATTGGACTGGTCCAAATGGATTTTCATCTACCCAACAAAACCCTTCACGGGCAAGCGTTCAAAGTTCATTTGCTGGAACTTATTCTGTAGTTATTTCATCAAACAATTGTAGTTCTACTGCAGGTTCTGCCACTATTATAGTTAATAATGTTCCTAGTTCACCAACTGCAGGAAACAACGGACCTTTATGTACAGGACAAGCATTAAGTTTAACTGCTAGTAGTATAGCTGGCGCAACTTATAATTGGAGTGGGCCAAATAGTTTTACTTCATCTTCTCAGAATCCTGTTCGTTCAAGTTTAACAACTTTAGATGCTGGAAGCTATAGTGTAATTGCTTCTGTTAATGGATGTGCATCTATTGCAAGTATAACAAATGTTTTAATTACTACTTTAACGCCTACGCCAATTGCAAGTACAAATGGCCCATTGTGTCCTGGACAAAACTTACAATTATCAGCAGCTACAATTCCAAATGCTACTTATGCTTGGACAGGTCCAAACAGTTTTACATCTAATCAACAAAATCCTGTTATAAATGGAGTTACTTCATTAAATGCTGGAATCTACAGTGTTTCCGCTACTACTTCTGCTTGCGGAACTTCTAATCAAGGAAACATTACTTTGGTAATTAATAGTTTACCAGCTGCACCAATTGTAAGTAATAATGGCCCTGTTTGCGATGGTTCAACCATTAGTTTATCAGCATCAAATATTACAGGAGCTGCATATAATTGGAGTGGGCCAAACGGATTTACTTCAAACAGTCAAAACCCTTCTATTAGCAATGCCAATTCAGCTAAAAAAGGTCAGTATAGTGTGTATGTAATCGTTGCTGGTTGTGGAACTTCGCCAACAGTAAGTACTGAAGTTATTACACATATTATACCAACTTCACCATCTGCTACAAGTGGCGGAGCCGTTTGTTTAGGTGATAGTTTAAAGCTTTTTGCTTCTTCAAATACTGTTGGCCCAAATGCTATTTTTACTTGGACGGGTCCAAACAGTTTTAGCTCGACCACAAAAAATCCATTTATACAAAATTCCACTTCACTTAATACAGGAAGCTATAGTTTAACGGTAACAGATTCTGGTTGTGTTTCTCCACCATCATTGGTAATTGTATTGGTAAAAAGTATTCCTACTGCTCCTACTCCATCTAATAATTCACCAATTTGTGAAGGAGTCACTTTAATGCTTTCTGCTTCTAACGTAAGTGGCGCAACCTATAAATGGACAGGTCCAAATTTTAGTTCTAGTGATCAAAATCCTTTACTAAAAGACTTGTTAAGTTCGGGAAGTGGAACATACAGTGTTTCATCTATTGTAAATGGATGTTCGTCAGTTCCTGCTAATACTACAGTGCTTATAAACCCAACTCCAAATTCACCAGTTGCCAGTAATTCTGGTCCAAAGTGTATTGGTGATAACGTAACTTTATCAGCTTCAAATATTAGTGGTGCTACATACAGTTGGATTGGCCCAAATAGCTTTAACTCAAGTTTACAAAATCCGGTTCTAACAAATGTAGCCTTAACAAGTGCTGGCGATTACAGTGTTATTGCAATTTCATCATCATGTGTTTCAGTTCCTGCTTCAACTTCAGTACTAATAAATACTTTTCCTAATTCACCATCATTAAGCAGTAATCCTGTTACTGGCTTGGCTTGCGGTGGCGATAGTATTCAGTTATTTGCATCATTTACCGCAGGTGCTGTATACGATTGGACTGGTCCTGCCGGTTTTAATTCTAACATGCAAAGTCCTACTTTACGAAATGTGAATGCTTCAATGAGTGGGAAATATTTTGCAACGATTACCAAAGGTGGTTGTACATCAAATCCTACAAATTATAATTTAACAATTAATGATGCGCCAAATACAAGCGATATTTCTGGACTAAATGAGTTAAAAAATTATGAAACTGCTACTTATTCTGTTTCAGGTTCTCCTAATTCTACTTATATTTGGATTGCTTATGGTGGAGGTTCAGTAACAGCTGGAGGAAATACAAATACTGCCACGGTAAAATGGGGCGCAGCAAATGCCACAACAGCAGTAATTAAAGTGAGAGAAACCAGTTCATCAAATTGTAAAGGCGCAGTAAAAGAACTTTATGTAAATGTAAAATCAAATATTGGTGTGTCTGAAAAGTTTGATCAATTAGGAAATATTAGCTTGTTCCCAAATCCTGCTTCTAAATTTGTAAACCTACAATTCGACTTATTAAATAATGCATCTGCCATGATAGAAATTGTAGATGTATTAGGTAAAAAACAATTTAGTCAAACCAATACTATCAGCAACAAAGAATTATTACCAATAGATATTTCTGCTTTAAAAGCAGGTGTATATTTTGTAAATATTACCATCAACCATAACAAAAAAGTATTGCGTTTGGTAGTTGAATAAAAAAAGTATGTGATTATAATTTCAAAAAAAGAACGTATTTATTGCGTTCTTTTTTTTTGCTTTGCAATGAATTAACAAACAAAATGAAAGTAGAAATTTGGAGTGATGTGATGTGTCCGTTTTGCTATATTGGTAAACGAAAGTTTGAAACTGCATTGGCACAATTTGAACATAAAAGTGAGATAACTGTTGAATGGAAAAGTTTTCAGCTAAATCCTAATTTAGTAACCGATACCAGTAAAAACACCATACAGCATTTGGCTGAAAGTAAAGGCTGGACAATGGATTACACCAATCAATCAATTAAACATGTAACAGATGTAGCCACTGAAGTTGGATTACATTTTGACTTTGAAAAAGCGGTGGTTGCTAATTCATTCGATGCACACAGATTATTGCATTTAGCAAAAAAATATCACCTTCAAAACGAATGCAAGGAATTATTATTGGCTGCTTATTTTACCCAAGGAAAAAATACTGCCGACCATGAAGTACTAAAAAATATTGGAACCCAAATTGGTTTAGATGCTAACGAAGTTTCCAATTTATTAGCGAACAATCAATTTGCAAAAGAGGTGAATGATGATATTGAACAAGCACAACAAATAGGAGTGAGGGGAGTTCCATTTTTTGTGTTGGGCAATAAATACGCTATTTCTGGTGCTCAAAGTAGTGAAACTTTTTTAGCTGCTTTAAACCAAACTTGGAATGAAACGGTGAAAGGAAACAGTTTGTAATTAAAGTTTATTGGTAGGAAAATGACATTCAAAAAAGCCATTCAAATACTCAAAAAAGACAAAGTTTTTAATGAACTCATTTTGCCTTGCAATGATAAAGTACAGGCCAGATTTGATACTTTAGGCAATAACGATGATTTGTATTTATCGTTATTGCGAAGCATTGTTTCTCAACAATTATCAACCAAAGCGGCCAATACTATTTTTGGTCGTTTTTTAGATTTATTTCCTAATAAATATCCAATTGCAGCGTTAATTATAGCAACCAAAGATGAACAACTTCGTGCAGTGGGTTTATCGTTTCAAAAAATAAGTTATATAAAAGCGGTGGCACAATATTCATTGACTAACAATTTATCGTTAGCACATATAAACCAACTTAGCAACGATGAAATCATAGCAGAACTTACCACTATAAAAGGTGTTGGAAAATGGACAGTGGAAATGATTTTGATTTTTGGTTTAAAGCGTTTAGATGTATTTCCTTATGATGATTTGATAATAAAAAATGGCATCATAAAAAGGTATAATATTACTTCAAAAGGCAAACAGTTAAAAGCCGATTGCTACCAAATAGCTGAAAAATGGAAGCCATATAGAAGCGTTGCCAGCTTGTTTTTATGGGAAAGTAAGGTTTTGTAGGTTATAAAAATTTTCTTGATTAAATGCCAAATTGAAGTATTATGTTTGTTTTTTATAGAAAATATATCAACAACTTTGACGTAGATTAATAATAACACTTTCTAAAGTTCTTTGCTCACTTTTCACTCTCTAAGTGAAAAAGCTAAATAGTACAAAAATTATTGAATATAACATGAAATATATAAGCAGTTTACATACTCATTTTGAATTACTTGAATTAGATAATGATTTTTGCAATAAATATGGAAAATATAATAATGTTAAAGACGTTTGGATTGAATGTAAAAGGGGTGATTGGCTTCTTGATTGGGTAATTGCAATATTGAAATCCAGCGGGTCGATATCGACAAACACAGGCTTCGCGCCGACTTGGGCAATGACCTCCGCCGTGC
>CAIUQQ010000291.1 GCA_903901345.1 uncultured Bacteroidota bacterium
GAAAACTTTTGTACAAGTCAATAACTTCGCGAGAATCGTAAGTACTTTTTACATTTTCATATCCTTCTATATCTAAAAGCTCTATTAAAATTTCAACATTTGATGGTTGGTCATCTACAATTAAAATCTTGGCATTTTTTAAAGTTGAGTCTATCATTTTTCTAATTGTTTTTTATGCCTATCCACTTATCTATTAATCCTATTAGAACTTCTAATTCTATAGGTTTTGTTAAATATTTTTTAGCCCCTAAACTTAAAGCATTTTCTATTTTTTGCGGATTTACATCGGCACTCATTACTATTATTGGAATGTTTTTAGTTTTTTCATTAAGCTGCAATGATTTTATAATTTCGCTTCCAACTATATCAGGTAAATTAATGTCAAGCAATATTAAATTTGGCTGATGATTGATTGCTAATTGAACTGTTTCTTTGCCTGTAAAACTATTAATTATTTCAATATTAGGTCGTTTAAAACGAATAACTTGCTTTATTAATTCTATATTTCTTTTATTATCCTCAATACATAAAACTATTCCCTTTTTATTTATTAAATCTTTTTCTAATTTGTTTTTATCCAATTCATTTTTAAAAACTTTTAGCTCATCAGCCCTGTCAGCTTTATCCTTTTCATGAACCCTAATATCACTTTGTAATCCCAGAATTTGTTCGTTTTGAGAATCTATTTTTTCTAATTGAAAATCGTCTTTGCTTTGCAATGGCAGCTCAATCCAAAAAGTGCTGCCTACTTCTACTTCGCTTTCTACGCCAACATTTCCTTCCAAAACTGTCATTAGTTTTTTTACTACAGAAAGTCCTAATCCTGTTCCTTCTATTCCAGAAGCTTCGGCCCCTATTCTTTCAAATGGATTAAATAATTTTTGCAAATTTGGGGCTGAAATACCTATCCCTGTATCCGTAATTGATATTTTTAGTTTACTACTTTCATTTGAAATTGAACCAATAATTTCAGTATTTATTTTAATTTTCCCTTCAAATTTATTGTATTTAATTGCATTGTTCAGTAAGTTAAATAATATTTGAGTGATTAACTTATTATCTGATTTTATAATTATTGGAGGGCCTTGTGGCAATATAATTTCTACATTTATTTTTCTATTTAAAATTGAAGGCTTCAAAGCATCAACTACTACATAAATAGATTCAAAAATATTTACATTTTCGTGCTTACTCATTACAAATCCCGCTTCAATTTTCGATAGTTCAAGAACTTCATTAATTAAATCTAGTAAATGTTTTCCACTACTTAAAATATGCTCAATTCCATTCTTTTGCTTGGATGAAAGTTCGCCCATTTCCATTAATTGAGCAAAGCCCAAAATGGAATTCAAAGGTGTTCTTAACTCATGGCTCATACCTGAAAGAAACTCACTTTTAGCATGGTTAGCATCTTCAGCTTCTTTTCTGGCTTTATTGGTTTCTGCTTCTGCTAATATTTGTTCGGTAATGTCTCTATTAGTTCCTAATATATGAATCGGTTTACTATTTTCATCGTATTGGATTACAGCCTTTGAATTGATATACTTAACAGCTCCATTTGGCCAAATAATTCGATAAACAATATTCAAATCATTGGCTTCTAATATTTTTATTTGTGTTTGAGTATTTGCTAATTCCAAATCGTCAGGATGAATAAATACTTTCCACAAACTATTTTCTATTTTAAAATCTTCCTTTTTAATTCCATAAAGCAGGTACATTTGTTCATCCCAAACTAAAGTATCTTTTTCTATTTTATAATCCCAAATTCCAACACCGCCAGATTTAGTAGCTAATTTCATTCTAAAAGTACTATCAGCCAATTCTTTTTCAGTTTCTTTTCTATCAGTAATATCTCTTATAACAAATAATATGCTTGTTGGATTATTGTTTTTGTCAATTATTATATTTGCATTTGCTTCACCATAAAAAGTACTTCCATTTTTTTTAATCATTAAATAGTCAGTATTTCTTGTTATTTTTCCTAAAAGTAGTTCACCAATAAAATGTTTTGCCTTTTCATGATAATTAGGATGAATAAATTCAAAAATATTTCTGCCTAACACTTCAGCGGAATTTTCAAAACCAAACATTAACGATGACTTATGAGTTATAAACTGAGTTATTCCATCTAATGATGAAATAATAACTCCATCGGGCGATGTTTCAATTATGGTTCTTAATTTTACTTCACTTTCAAATAATTCAGCTTCTGTTTTTTTTCTTTCGGTAATATCTACCATAGAAACTAACACACAAAATTCATTACTAATCATTATTTTTTTAACAGCAATCAAAAAAGTAAGAGGACCATTTTTAGAATTATAAATTACTTCCTTTTGAAAGAATTCATTTTCGTTTTTTTGTAATATTTCTTCAAACAAACCAATACGTTCATTCAAATTAGCAAACAAACCAAGTTCAACTGCAGTTTTGCCCACTACCTCTTCCCTTTTTAAACTTAAAGTTTCTAATGTTTTTTCGTTTACATCTATAATTTCTCCCGTAGCTAAATTTGAAATAACCATTACAATGGAATTAGATTGAAAAGCTTTTGAAAACTTTTCTTCTGCTTGTTTTTGACTTGTAATATCTCTTAAAGATGAAACTCTTACGCTTCTACCTTTAAAATTCATCATTTTCCCACTAAGTATACAAGGAAAAGTACTTCCATCTTTTTTAATAGCAGTTACTTCATAAGGATCTTGAATTCCATCTAGTATGTTTTGCATTACCAAACTTCTTTCATCTTGCACTATCCAGTTTGTTATTAATTTCCCTATTGCTTCTTCATCAGTATAGTCAAATATTTTTCTGGCAGCTTCATTTTGTTCAATACAAATTCCATTTTCTGAAAAAAAGATAGCATCAAAAGCGGCTTCATTTAAAGCCCTATATGTTTGTTGGCTTTTTATTAATTCATCAATAATGTGCTTATGTTCTGTAATATCTAAATTAAAACCCGACATCAATAATGGTTTTCCATCTTTGGTCCAAGTGTTAACTTTTCCTGTTTCTAACACCCAAACCCAATCACCATTTTTATGCTTCATTCTTGCCTCAAATGTATAATATTCAAGTTCACCTTTGAAGTGTTTTTCTAATAATTCACTAGAAACTATTGAATCATCAGGATGAACAAACTTGCTCCATATTTCTACATTAATTGGTAATATTTCGGCTTTGGTATAGCCTATTATTTCAGCCCAACGTTCACTTATTATTGTTTCGCCTGTTTGAATATTCCATTCCCAAGTACCAACATTTGTTCATTTAATAATGTCATTTAATCGGTTTCTTTCTTTGGCTAAATCATTCACCAAATTATTTTTGGTGGTAATTTCCTCAAAAATATAAAACCTGCCAAAATATTCATCATTTTCACCTCTTATTTGAGTTGAATACCGTTGAATAGTTCTGTTATTGGTAAATGAAATTTCGTCATTAATTACTATTCTATTATTCTCATCTTGAAGTGGCTTGCACGATTCCACAAATGCATGAATATCATTTAATACAGGCAAAAAATAGGGAGTAATATCATTATTTTTCATATGGCCGTTTTTCATTTTTTCGGCTAAATGTTCTATTCCCCAAATTTCACAAAAACGGTTATTGAAATAAAGAATTTCATCATTCCTATTATCAACCACCAAAAAACCCAAAGGCGATGAATTAGCCATTAGTTTCAATAATGATTGATTCCAAATCAAATTATCTACATTATTAGTTAAATTTTTCTCATTAATTTTTTTATACGACAAAAACTCATGTTGCAAATCCAACAATTCTTGTATTAATTCTTCCTTAGTTTTGTCTTTATAATCCATTTTATGTTTTACTAATAATTAAAAAAACTATCAGTACTACCAACTTTATAATACGATATATTTTGAACTTATAATTCAAAGCTCAATACGATTTGCAATTTAAATAAAATGATATTTAATTCCAAATGCATTTTATCTAATTAATTTTATGGTTTTTTCATGCCAAAACTTTGTATTTAAATAATATTTTTATATTTAGTCAATTGAATTCACTTGGAAATTTTTACTCCAAAATAAGGTTCAAGTAATATTGTTTGAATGAATTTTGTTTTTTAAGATATTCCCTGGTTTCTTTATAATCAAAAATCATAATTTATACTTTATACCTAATCACTCAAACTTTATACTTTATCATTCAAAATCCAAAATTCTTTATTATTTTGCCAACCTATGATTAAACATTTCCAAAAGAAATTAATGCTTTTATTTTTTGTGGTTGCTGTGCAAAGTATCAGAGCCCAAACCTTTAAAATAATAGATAAATCTACGAATAATATAATATCTGATTATGAAATATTCTTTTCAGAAAACACTTATATGTTTGGAAAAACAACTATTACCATAGTTCATCATGAATACAGAACTTTTACCATTGAAATTAATTCTCCTAGAAAAACTGATACCGTAGTTTTATATTTAACACCCTCTATTTTAAAAATGAACGAAGTGGTAGTTTCTGCTAACAGATTTACCGAAAAATATAACGATGTGCCAAGGCAAATTCAAAGTATTTCTCAAACAAATATTCAGTTTCAAAACAGACAAAATACGGGAGATTTATTGGAACAAATTGGAAATGCGTTTGTTCAAAAAAGTCAGCAAGGAGGCGCTAGTCCAGTATTACGTGGATTTGAATCAAACAGATTATTATTAGTGCTTGATGGTGTAAGAATGAACAATGCCATATTCCGAGGTGGCCATTTACAAAACGTACTGCGAATAGACCAAAACATGTTAGCCAAAAGTGAAATATTATTTGGTGGAGGAAGCGTAATATATGGCAGCGATGCACTTGGTGGCGTTATGTATTTTGAAACTTTGAAACCTGCTTTAAACAAAAATGTTAGCAATGGTTACATGCGTTTTGGATCAGTAAATAATGAAAGTACGTTTCATTACGATGCAAATATTGGTTTTGAAAAATGGGCGCATTTAATAAGTGTTACCAATAGTTCGTTTGGCGATTTACGACAAGGAACTAATAAAGCAAACGTAGATGGCGATAGTATTTACCAAAGAAATTATTACGCAACCAGAATTAATAACCGTGATACCATGACTAAAAATGCGGATCCTGCGTTGCAAATTGGAACTGGTTATTCGCAATATGATTTGATGTATAAAGCCTTGTTCCAACAAAATAAAAATAAAGAGCATGTATTTAATTTCCAATTATCGAATACCAATAATGTGCCTCGCTACGACAGATTAAATGAATGGAAAAAAACAAAAAACTTCCGCAGTGCTGAATGGTATTATGGGCCAGAATTACGAACTATGGCTAGCTATCAATTTAGCAATAATTTAAAACAAAAATATGCCGATAAATATAAATTAACTTTGGCATACCAATACATAGAAGAAAGTAGAAACGACAGGAATTGGCAATCACTTTATTTAAACAAACGCCATGAATATGTGCATGTGGCAAGTTTAAATTTAGATGCCTTGAAAACATGGAAACAAAACCCTAATTCTATTCACGAAATTAGATATGGATTAGATGGACAGTTTAATTACATAGCATCAAATGCGCACGATGAAAATATAAATACTGGTGTAATTTCAAAAATCCCAACTCGCTATCCTGAAGGAGGAAGTAGCATGGTATATATGGCAGCATTTGTAAGTCATTCGTGGGAAATAGGTAAAAAATTTATTATAAGTGATGGTTTGCGTTATAATTTTGTTTCGTTGAATTCTACCTTTAACAACTTGTTTTTCTTTCCTTTTTTAAATAATAAATTGACTCAAAACAACCATGCGATGAACGGAAATATTGGTTTGGTTTATAATCCAATAAAAAACATAAAACTTTATACCAATGTTTCTACAGCTTTTAGAGCGCCAAATTTAGACGATGTGAACAAAGTTTTTGACA
>CAIUQQ010000292.1 GCA_903901345.1 uncultured Bacteroidota bacterium
CACCCCTCCATTGAATGAAAATTTTAAACTTACCATTTGCAACCCTGAAGGGATGATCATGCGTATTTTAAATACAAATGGATATCAATTGTTTCAAGGATATATAGTAAACTTAACCAATTTGACTTCAGGCACCTATATTTTAAAAATTGAATCCCCACAATTCATTGAAGCCTTAAAATTTATAAAAATTAACTAAGGCAATATCACAAAGCAATCTCTATATTTTATGAAAATTAAATTTTCAATGATACCACTAACACTTTTAGTGGCATTTTTATTTATTAGCACCCTAAGTTCCAAAGCACAGTTACCAGGTGTGGGGATATTTTTCCAAGCAATCGCAAGAGATAAAATGGAAAACCCAGCTAAAGACCGAAAAATTTATGTGCAAACCAGCATTGTACCATCTATTAACAATAGTGCTCCCATTTTAACCGAACTACATGTAACCAAATCAAATGATATGGGCGTGTTTAGCCTTAGTATTGGCCAAGGTAATAGAACTGGGGGTACCGCAAGTAATTTATCAACTATTGCCTGGGGAAATGGTCCTTTATTTTTAAATGTAAAAATTGCCATTGAACCCATCTCCCCATTAAGCAATTGGGATTATACTAAAGAATGGATTGATCTTGGCACGAGTCCATTTGGAACAGTCCCTTATGCGCTATATGCAGGCAATGGAGCTAATTCATCTAATGACAATAAATTAAATATTAGTGATACCGCAAGCATGCTTGCACCCTATGCAAAATCAATCTTGTCTATAAAAATATTTGATACCAGTTCCCTATCTACCCGTATCAATACAAAACTGAACCTTTCTGACACAGCTACTATGCTTAGGAATTATGCCAAAACAAATAGCTTAAGCACATTGGCATTTACTGGAAATTATAACGATCTCATTAACAAACCAGCTGTGATTAGCAATATAGTAAATACCGTAAATGGACTTACTGGGGATGTATTGGTAAATAAAAACACAATGGGTATTGCCAATGTGGACAATACTTCAGACGCAAACAAGCCTATCTCTATTTTAACCAATGCCGCGTTAAACAATAAAGTAGAAAAAGCTGCTATTAATGCTTCAAACGGAATACCCAGCTTAGATGCTAATACAAAAATCCCAAGCTATTTATTACCCGCTATTTCATTTACTTCTGTTACCATTGCCAATAGTGCTGCTCAAATGCAAAGTATTGGTGCAACAGCATTAAAGGGAACCGTTGCAGTAAGGACCGACATTAGTAAAACCTATATTTTATCTATTGACAACTCATCCAATGTGAATGATTGGGTGGAGATACTTAACCCAGGAGCACCTGTTCAAAGTGTGAATGGGAAATTGTCCAATGTAAGTTTGACTACTTCCGATATTACAGAGGGCAGCAATGAATATTTCACACAAAGCAAAGCAAGGCTTTCATTAACTGCAAATAACCCTATTAATTACAATGCCGTAAGTGGGTTATTGAGTGCAGACACCAGTACGAGTAATTATAGTTTAGTAACTAGATATGCTTTACAACAACAAAACAATACAACAAATGCATCTTTAAACGGAAAAGTAAATGTGAGTGATACTATTTCATTATCCAATAGAATTAATTTAAAAGAAACTGCAGCAAATAAATCTGCAGATATTAATTTGGACGCTGCTTCAAAGATAAAATTTCCAACTACCAGTGCAGTAAAACGTTATGTGGATAGTGTTGCTATAGTTATCAACTCAAATATAATGACCTCCAATAGTTCCATTGTTATACCAGATGCAAGTACTACCACAAAAGGAATTATACAACTTGCAGGTGATTTAAGTGGAACAGCTGCTGATCCTATTATCGCAAACAATGCAATAAACACGGCTAAAATAATGGATGGCGCTATTACTACTCTTAAAGTTCTTGACGCTTCTATTACCGATAGTAAAATCGCAACTGGGATTAGTGCTAGTAAGGTTGGATTAGGCAATGTAAATAATACAAGTGACCTTAATAAACCCATAAGTACCCTTACACAAAACGCATTAAACAATAAGTTGAATATTAGTGATACTGCA
>CAIUQQ010000293.1 GCA_903901345.1 uncultured Bacteroidota bacterium
ACTGGAGTTCAGACGTGTGCTCTTCCGATCTTGATAAGAAAGATAAATGGGGAATTCCTTTGGTAAATATTAGTTTTGAACATGGTGCTAACGATATGGCTATGAGAAAAGATGCTAAAGAAAGTGCGCAAGAAATGTTAGAAAAATCGGGCTTTGAAAATGTTAAACCATTTGAATTTATGTTTCCTGGAACGGCCATTCATGAAATGGGAACTGCCAGAATGGGACGAGATGCAAAAACTTCAGTTTTAAATGAAAATAACCAAATGCACGATGTTAAAAATGTATTTATTACCGATGGTAGTTGCATGACTTCTAGCGGATGTCAAAATCCTTCATTAACCTATATGGCTCTTACTGCTAGGGCATGTGAATTTGCTGCAAATGAATTAAAGAAAGGTAATTTGTAAGTGATTTTTAAATAAAAAATTTGAAAAAAAACTGCCTTTTTTAGGGGCAGTTTTTTTTTATTTTTTATTTTTTTTAAAATGCTTCTTCATCAAGTGGCTCTTCCACATCAACTTCAACAGGTTTTTTGTTTTTTAAATTTTTCAAATCACCTTTTCCATTTTTGTTTTTGCGGTTCATAATATTTTTACGCATTTTCATTTTTGCTTCATTGTATTTTGTGCGTTGAACGTCATTTAATACAATCATTACTTGCTGATCAGTTCTACTCCATTGTTCTTTAGCAGCTTTTTTACCTAATTCTTTGTCTTCATTTTTAAATTGAAATTGTATATCTCTCACCATATTGAAATGAGTTAAAAAAATGTCATTTAATTTCACTTGTTGTTCATTATTTAAAGTAAGTTTTTCAGTTAATTTAGTAACAATAATTTTAGTTTTTTCTTCAGGACTTTTTTGTGCAATTGCAAAATTTGCAAAAATTGAAAAGGCCACTACGATGCTTATTTTAATTATTTTTTTCATTTTTAATGTTTAAGTTTATTTGATATAATTTAATTGATTCAAGTTGTACGTTTTGGTTTAAATATTAATTTTAAATGTTTGTTTTTATAACTTTATACCACAAAAGTAAACAAAGAACATTGAATTGTTTATTATAACATTAGTAAATACTTGTAACGCGCTTATTTAAAGTGCTATTTTGAATTTTAAATAAAAACAAAATAAAATAACTGTTAAAAATGCCGTTTATATTAAAATATTATTCAATAATTTTACTTAGCATTTTTTTGTTAATTTGTAGTAATTTAGGCTATTGCCAACAAAACAAGACATTGGTTGATAGTTTGAAATTACAACTTGAAAATACCAAAACAAATATCAACATGTCAATGATTGATACAAATGCTTTTGATATTAACAAAGATATAGAGGAACAACTTATTCAGTTAGATTCAATTTTGTTATATGTTTCAGAAAATTCAGCAAACTTAAAAATGGCAATTGCAGAAACAATGAAATTTAAATATAACAAAAAATATATAAGTTGGATTTGGTTAAACTCATTTCAGCTTTTTTATAATTACGGATATGGAAACCAATTAAATAATGTAATATCAAGTTCTCAAATTCCAGATTTGGCAACCCAAAGTTTAGGAATAGGTTATAGATTTGGAGTAAATATTGTTTTGCCAATGGGTGATATTATTGGCCGTTCGGCAAGGTTAAAATCATTAAATTATGAAACCGATATAGCAAAGTACAAACAAGATGAAGCTAGAAGATTGTATAAAAGATTAATCATTGAAGATTACTTTATTTTGATTTCAAATCAGAAATTATTGTTTGTAAAAAGTCAAGATTTAGAAACAAGTAGAATAAGTGCTGAAGTGGCATTAATAGAAATGAGAAGAGGCAAAACTCAGCCTTCCGATTTAGGTAGAATTAGGAATATTATGGCTATTGCTGAAATAAATTTTGAGCAAGCAAGAAGAGATTTTCTGTCTTCGTATTATAAATTTGAAACTACACTTTCTGTTCCTCTAACTACATTTAAAAAAAGAGAGGCTAGTAAACCATAATGACATTAATATCATTTATCAGAATTATTGCTCAAAAATGGAAATGGCTAATTTTGTTTCCATTATTAATGTCTTTTACTGTTTTTTTACTAACAAGGAACCAAGAAAGAGAATATGAAACAAAAGCTACCATATATACAGGTTTAGCATCGGGTTACAGTATAACCGATGATGGTGAAAAAAAGACTGATATGTTTGCCATCAATAACTCTTTCGATAATTTATTAATAACAGTAAAAAGCCGAGAAACACTAGAAGAAGTAGGCTTAAAACTATTAGCTCAACATTTGCTATTAGCTCAACCATCAACCGATATAATGGGTGAAAGAGCATTTGATAATTTTAAAAAACTGATTTCTGAAGAAGAAAGAGCTAAGTTAATTGTTTCTGGAAGTTTTGAAAAAACACTTAAAAAATTGATGAGTATTAAGGATAGTTCGTCTAAAAACAGTGTGCGTTTAATTTTAAATGTAAAAGGAGCTTATTATAATCCCGATTACATTTTAGCGGCTTTAACAGCTAATAGAAAAGCAAGTTCGGATATGATTGAACTATCTTTAAAAACAAATGATCCTGCAGTTGCATTAAACATGTTAAACTTTTTAATTGAAACTTTTACTCATCGTTTTAAATCAATAAAAGGTTCTGAAACAAATAATGTGGTAAAATATTTTGAGGAGCAATTAAAAATGTCGTTTAATTCACTTCAAGGCTCTGAAAATAAATTACGTGATTTTGGTATTGACAATAAAATTATAAACTATAACGAGCAATCAAAATTTGTTGCTGAAAGCAAAGAAGATTAAGAAGCTATGACATTAACTCACTTGATAAATGTTTATCGCTATAATGTGCATAGAGGAGCACGGTTGGCCGTCGGGCCAGGTCACAACGACGCAGCTCTAGTAAAAGGGTTAAGTAGTTAATGATGAAAGAGACAGGATAGATAGAGAGAGAGAAAAAGAAAG
>CAIUQQ010000294.1 GCA_903901345.1 uncultured Bacteroidota bacterium
GTCCATCGTCCGTTGTCTATGGTCTATTAACCATCAACCAAAAGCCAGTCGCCAAAAGCTAGTTGCCAGAGGCCACCGCATTTACACCCAAATAGTCTTCACATTACAAAACTCTCG
The DNA here is from genome assembly GCA_903901345.1 of uncultured Bacteroidota bacterium. Classification (GTDB taxonomy): domain Bacteria; phylum Bacteroidota; class Bacteroidia; order UKL13-3; family UKL13-3; genus JAAFJM01. The sequence goes on from CAIUQQ010000294.1 coordinate 118, forward strand.
TAATCCAAACTCACCAAGCTCGCGGCCAAAACCCGATTTTTTGATGCCTCCAAAAGGAAATCTCGCATCGCTTTTTACTATTTGATTAATGTAAATCATGCCGCTTTCTATGTTGTTGGCAATTTGTTTGGCTTGCATAATGTCTTTGCTCCAAATACTGGCACCTAATCCGTAACTGGTGGCATTGGCTAAAGCCATGGCTTCATCTATTTCGGTAAATGTATAAAAACTTATAACCGGACCAAACAATTCTTCGCTAAATGCCCTGGCTGTTTTTGGAATATTGCCAATAACAGTTGGCGGAAAAAAGAAACCTGTTAAAGGAATATTTTTGGTTTGGTATAAAAGTGTTGCGCCAGCACTTAAAGTTTCATTTACTTGGCTATTTAACAATTCTTGTAAGTCTTTACGGGCCAAAGGACCAATGGCAACATTTTCATTGATTGGATTTCCAATCACCAATTTCTCAATTCTTTTTATCAATCCTTTTAAAAATTCATCGACTATATTTTGATGAACAATAAAACGTTTGGCCGAAACACAACTTTGTCCATTATTTTGAAACCGTGCTTGCATAGCACCATTTAAAGTTTGCTCCAAATCGGCATCAGCTAGCACAATAAATGGATCGCTGCCTCCTAATTCTAATACCGATTTTTTGATGTTTTTACCCGATAAACTTGCCACGGCTGCGCCTGCTTTCTCGCTACCAGTAAGCGTTGTAGCTGCTATTCTTGAATCGTTAATTAATTTTTCTATTTGTTTTTCGCTGGCAAAAATGGTTTGTATTACTCCATTTTCAAAACCACATTGGTTCAATAAATTTTGCAAAGCCAAACTGCTTTGAGGCACATTTGGCGCAGGTTTTAAAAACACACAATTGCCACTCATAATAATTGGAATGGCACTGCGCAACACTTGCCAATAAGGAAAATTCCAAGGGAAAATTCCTAATACTATTCCTAAAGGTTCATACTTTATTTCTACCGTTGCACCTGTTTCCGACTGACTTAATTTGCTTTGCAAAATATCGGCACTGCGGGTAGCGTAATATTCGCAAAGGCGAACACTTTTCAAAACTTCGGCTTTGGCTTCTGATTTTAATTTACCCATTTCTAAGCAAGCTAATTCAGCTAATTCATCGGCATTTTCCTTTAATAAATCCGAAAGCTTTAACACACATTTTGCCCTTTGGGCAAAAGTAGTATTTCGCCAAATTTTAAATGACGAAGAGGCTTGTTGTAGGTTATTTTCAAGCATTGAATCACTGATAAAATCAAAGCTTAAAAGGTGTGCTTCACTAAATGGATTAATGGATTTAAAATCTTTCAAATTTGTGGTAATTATAACTTAGCAATGGCCGCTTTGGCTTGTTGCTGTAAGTAGTTTTTGTAATCGTAATTTTTATATTCCAATACTTTATCGAAATAGGTTTTTGCTAATTTTTTAAAATTTAGTTTTTCGTAAATAAAGCCTAATTGCAAACAAGCGTTTGCAGCCATAAATTCGTTTTCTTTGTAATTAGCTTTAATGGTTAAATCAAAATATTCAATAGCTTTTGAAAGCTTATTACTTTCGTGGTAAATACGTCCTAATCGATAACAGTATTCAGTTTTTTCGAGTTGGTTTTTAAAAGAAGCAAATGGTTTGGCAATCAGTATTTCTTCGGCTTGTGCATAATATCCACCATCAAAAAGCAAACGAGCTTTTAATAATGATTTTTCAGGAAAAAAACCAACTCCACCGCTTGAAGCAAGTTTATTCTTTTCACCACTTTTTGAAATGTTGGTAGCAATATTTCTATACAATAAATAATTGGAAGTATCGTTTTTAAGCCATGCACACCAGCTTAATTTTAAATATGCATCCTTATTGTCTTTTTTGTCTTTATTGGTGGCTATAAACTTCCTAAAGTGGGTTACAGCATTTAAATCTAATCGCTGGAGTAAAGCCGAACCATGCATCATTTCCAAATATGGAAACGAAACATATTCATGTCCGGTTGGCTTTTCGTTTAATGCTACAAGGCAAGCTTCGTTATTATCCGTTCCTTTGGCGGCAAATGCACGAATACAAACGCTCATCAAATTAGTTTTGTAATCGCTGGTATATTTATCGGCCAAGGCCCAAGCTTCCTTTTTGTTCTTTAAAAAATTAAGGTTGAACAATGCATAAAAATATTGTGCGTTTTTAACTTCCATCAATATTTCTTTGTCATCGGCTTTTTCAACGTATTCCTTCATCAGTTTCATGCCTTCATTCAAATCGGCTTTCATACCTGCAATGCTCACAATCCAATGATAAGAATCGGGAATGGTTCCTAAAATGGCTTTTATTACACCTAAGTCTTTTTTATTAGCAATAAAATTAGGAAATTTATGTGTGTTTTCTTCTAAAAGTTGATAACAAGATCTAAAATCCCAGGCGGCACCAACAAACTCCTCAAACATTCCTTTTAAAAATGCACTTTGCAAATGTATTTCAGACTGAGCATATAACTTATAAGGATTAGAATTATCTATTTTTTTTAGTGCTTCTATCCTACCCGATTTTGCTTTTTCAAAAGCAATAAAATCTTCCTGTTTTTGCAAACAAAGAATTCTATAAAAATCAATATAATTATCGAATAAATGAACGGCCATGTTCATTTTATTGCTTTGCTTTTCAGCATCAACAAAGGCTTTTCCTTTTTCTAAGCGCAAAGCAGCAATGTGTTTTTGAGCTTCTAATAAGTTTGGCGAAAGCACAAAAGTATAGGGACTTGCGGCAATGTTATTGCAAAGCAAACTAAGAAAAAGGGCAAATATGAAAACGAGATTTTTGATAAGATAAAAAAATTATTCAGTAATAAACAATGCCTTCAACTCAGTAGCTTCATCAGGTTTCATTTTTCCGGCTAACACCAAACGCAGTTGACGTCTGCGAAGCGCACCATCAAAACGTTTAATTTCTTCGGGCGTTTCAGGATTTAAAGCTGGCACTTTTAAAGGCGAACCATTTCTGTCTAAAGCCACAAAAGTATAATATGCCTCGTTGCTTTTAAATCGGTCGCCATTTGGAATATTTTCAGCATGCACCAAAATATGAATTTCCATAGAAGTATTAAACGAGCGAGAAACATAAGCTTCCAAAGTTACAACATCGCCCAAATGAATGTTTTTACTAAAACTTACACTATCAACTGAGGCGGTAACCACCACTTTTCCGCTGTGTTTTTGCGCTGCAATAGCTGCGCAAATGTCCATCCAATGCAATAACTTTCCACCCATTAAATTATTTAAAGTATTGGTATCATTAGGCAAAACCAATTCGTTCATAATGGTATAGCTATCTTTTGGTGTTTTTATTATATTCATTTTTATTTTTTAAAATAAGGTTGCAAGGTAACAACTACAAGGTTTATTAAAAATCAAATAATATAAAGCTTGTGTTATTTACTTAAACGGGCAAATGTGTTCTTTGTTTTTTGTAAATATAATTGGCCATAAAAATCAAAGCCAATAATATAATTAACCAATTTTGACGGGTGCAATATCGGTCTTCTAAACCTACCAAACCTCCTGTAATTAATGCATTGGTAACAAGCGTTAGCAAAACAAAAAACACAATAAATGGCTGTTTTTTAAAATAAAATATGGCAACAATGAATGAACCAATTAGTAAAAAAATATAAAAAACTGTAATGGTTTTAAAAGGAAAATGGAGTGTTTTTGCATTTTGTTTTGCTAAATCGTAAACTGTAATTTCGTTGGCATAATATTTTACAACTGCCGGATGCGGACCCCAACCATCGCGGGGATAAGCATGAATGGATGAGCCAATTTCATTTCGACCAAACAACAAAAATGTTTCTTTAAAAACCGCTTTTGTATACAACCATAAATACTTGGGAGTAGTTAAAATATTTTTGATGATAGTTTTGTATTCACTATGCGGATTAGCCCAGCCACCTGTTTTTTGAAAAGCACTTTCGGGACTAAATAAAAAATTTCCGCTATAATTTTGTGGTGCTAGATTGTTTTTATAAGCGCAAATTTCAAAGTTTTTAATGGCACATTCTTGGTCTAAATATTTTTGAAGCACGCCATTTTCAACCAATTTTCCCATTAAAAAAACTTGTGAAACACCGCTGAATTCATTGGCACCTAACGCTTTTTTTTCAAGGGTAAATAAACCAATATTTATAAAAACTGCGGCTGTTAAAAAATAAACCATTGTTTTATTTAATGATTTTAAAAAAGGCAGTTTTATTGCTTGCAGCAACAGAATAATGGCCAATGCCAAACAATGAAAAAGCATAAAAGCAAAATGAGTTTGCAATAACAATAAATAAGCTAAAACCAATAAAATCCATTGCGTTCCAAATGGTTTTGAATGAGTAAGAATTAAGTACAAAACTAGGATGGAAATGGGCGAAAACACATCGGGCATCAAGTAACTTACATCCCAAGCTAAGGAAGTAAATGCACTCAATAAAAATATAATTGGCAAATATATTTTAGTGGCGTAGTTTGGTGTTAGCTTTTGAACAAAATTAAAACATACAAAATTAAAAATAATGGCTTGCACAATGATTGGAAACCAAAGTGAAACATGCAAGCTTGTAATTCCAATAAACCAACCGTAAACAAAGGAGCGATCTTCAGTAAAACTAAATTCGTTTCCGCAATTAATGTATAACTGCGAATCGGTAAAAAACAAAGCATAATGATTATATAAAGCTGGCCATAAAGTGACAAAAACACCTAACAGCATTACAATATATTTTATGGTAAATATGCTTTTCATGAATGGTCAAATATAAGCAGGCAGTGCGGTTTTGCAAACCTCAGTTACTTTACATTAACAATTAAAATGCTAAAAAAAGCCTTTTGATACTTTTGTTTTTTAGTTGGCATGCCGAAAAGCGAATTATAAATCCTTTTATTATTTAATTTGGATTGCAAATCCAAATCAGCGTCTTTTAATTTTTAAAACCTATTTTGTTTGCATAAGCGTTGTATATTTGCGCCACATCAACACAATTGCACCCGTAGTTTAATGGATAAAATGTTAGATTCCGGTTCTGATGATGGGGGTTCGAGTCCCTTCGGGTGTACGAAGTATAGTGTGAACACCAATAAAATAAGGGTTTTACAAAAACTACTGTACAAAACTACTGTACAACTTTAAGCATTCGCCATTATGTCGGATGCTTTTTTTTGTATAAAATTTAGTTATTCACAGCGCAATTGAATTTTATTTCTAATTATTTGAAATTTGCAATCCACACTTTTACAATTAATTATCAATTATTACTTTTTTTAATAATTTATTTAATAACTTATTGATTATAAGGTGTTTGTGTATAATATAATTTTTTACTATGTTTAGCATACTTTAGTTTTGTAAGGCTAAAAAGAATAAAAATTATGACAATCACTAAATTTTACACAGAGAAAGAAATTTCCAAAAGACTGCGCATCACTATTCAGAGTTTATGCAAACTACGAAAGAATAATGATATTGATTTTATCAAAGTAGGTGCATCCGTTCGTTATCCTGAACACGTTTTTAATGGTATCATGCTTAATCCTAATTTCAATAAAAGAATTCTTGTGGATGCATCAAAAAATGTAACAAGCAATTAGCAGGATAAATTATGATTGACTATTTACATATTGAATTTATTGATACACCCTCTTTTATTTTTACAAATAATAGTTTGTTGGAATTTAGAAGTGATTTAAATATCCAAACAGGTGAACTAATTAAAAACAGGTATGGTTACTACAATCAAATTGCTTTTTTTGATAATCTTAAAATTGAAATTAGTACAAATATTTTATCTGAAAATTCCATCATATCTTTAAAAGGTAGTATCCACAAATTTGCGCAGGACAATACGAATCATAAAGATTTTACGTTTCAAAGTATTGCTGATACTATTATTGATTTGTGTGATAAACTAAACGTAGTACAATCAAATTGTATCTTACATCATTTAGAATTCGGGTTAAATGTTGATACCATCCATGCAGCTGATAATGTTCTAAACTCAATGATAATCTGTAAAGGCATTGGTTTTGAAAAAAAAGAATTCAATAAAACTGGATACTTAAAATCATTTGAATTTAGCCAATATAAGATAAAAGTTTATAATAAAGGTTTACAGTATGATTTAATAGATAATTTACTGCGCTTTGAAGTAAAGAGTAATCGGATGCAATACCTGAACTCTAAAGGCATTCAAATACGTTCATTTGATGACTTATTGCATCCACAAATTTACAGCAACTTATTACAAGTAATAACCGATAATTTAGATAATATCTTATTTTTTGATTATAGAATTAATGTTGAAACTATAAAAGATACAAAAGATAAAATATTATTAATTAAAGGCTCTAATCCTGCATATTGGGTAAAACTAAAAAAGGAAAAAAGTAATAATACCTACTTCAAAAAAAGAAACGAATTCAGAAAGTTAGTCAAGCAATATGCACCATCTGATTTAAAATCAGAACTAAAAACTACTATTATAAATAAATGGAATTACTTGCTAAATGCTTGTACGATTTTACCTAATGTAGTAAACAATGATGTTGTACGAATTTACAGTAATATAGTAAGTAATACTGTACAACCATCTAAATACTGTTTATCATGTGGCAAAGACATTTCACATCAAAGAAATATATCAAAATATTGTAGGTTTAAAATAAATGGTAAAGAAAACAAAGATTGCAAGAATTATGCTACAAACTTTTTTGAACACGATTTAAAAATGTATCCCAAACAACAGCTGCACTTACTGGACATAGATAACTATTTACAGTCTGATAAATTACGATTACAACAAACATCTTATAGACAACAATTACAACAATTTCAACAATTACAACAACTACAAAATCAACAAACACAACAATTACAATTACAACAACAAAATCAACAACCACAAAATAAACCACAATATCAAAAAACATATTATGAACAACAACCACAACAAAATCAACAACAACAACAAATTATACAACAACCACAACAAAATCAACAACAACAACAAATTATACAACAACCACAATATCAAAAAACATATTATGAACAACAACCACAACAAAATCAACAACAATCACAAACCCAACAAATACAACTACAAAATCAACCACAATTACAACAACTACAACAACCACAATTACAACAAAAACAACCACAAAAACAACAAATTACAGAACAAATACTTCAAGAATTAGAAAAAGAACCACAACAAAATCAATCACAAAATCAACAACAATTACAATTACAAC
>CAIUQQ010000295.1 GCA_903901345.1 uncultured Bacteroidota bacterium
AAAAAAACAAGGTTTATAAGTATGCAAATGAGTGCAACTAATAATAAAAACTACTTAACCAATGTTCAAATAAGTTTCAATATAAATGCGAATAATAACACTGAATTATTATGGGAATTAAACCTTGATACTACGTTAAATATGAAACCTCAAATTGTGTTTAATTCAAATACAAATCAAAATGCAATTATGGTTCAAGACTTAAAAAATCAAGTTTATTTGATAAATAATGAGAGTAAAATACTTTTCAAAATTCCTGTTTATGGGAAAATAATTGGAAATGTAAACCAAGTAGATGCCTTTAATAATGGTAAAACACAATATTTATTTAATACAAATACTCAAATATATTTATTAGATGAAACAGGAAAAATTTTACAAGGATATCCTATTTGGATTCCAACAGGTACAGAATTCCCTCTTCAAGTTTCAGATTACTTAAACGATAAAAGTTATCAAATATTTGCCATTGGTAAATTCTATAAAATTTGGTGTTATAATATTCAAGCAAAATTGCAAAATGGCTGGAATCCTAAAAATTATTACCCAAATCCTATTCAAAACATACAATCATTTAATTTTAGAAATGAATTGATAACCTATTCAATAAACCAAAAAGGAAAGCTAAATTTTTATCAAACTAATGGTAAAATGTATTCAAATTTTAGTTTTGATAGCAATATGATTTATAAGTATATGACTCATGAAGTATTGGATTCTAATTTTATTAAATTCTATTATATTGATTCTACTAACCAATTTAAAGTAAAAGAATTTCATACTATTTTACCTATAAAAAACCTTTTAATAAATAGTATAAAATCAGTTCCGATTAAAAATTTTGTTTTAAATAACTCATTGTACTTTTTAACAAAAAACGGAAAAGATATTTCAATTTTCAATAATGTTGGCATTACATTATTTACCAAAAATTTAGCTGATACTTTCAATTATCAATTTGAATTGATTTATAAAAACGGGAATATCCATTTGTGTTATTTAGATAGTTTACAAGGCATGCTTTATTTGGAAAATAAAGGAAATAAACCGATTGATAAATTTCCTTTAAAAGCTAATTACTACTATACATTTGGACATTTAATGAACGATGAAAACTATTTTGTTATTACTGCTAATTTCGACAATAAATTATTTGTTTATCAAGTTAAATAAGTATGTTTAAATCAAAAGTATTTGTAATCATTCAATACCTTTTATTCATCATTGCAAGTGCATGGTTAGTAAAATATTGCTTTAATAAAATAGATGTAAATTCATTTTACAACATCCTAATAAAGGGTAATTATTGGATGGCCTTTTGGGTGTTTTTATTTTCAGTATTAGTTTATATTTCTAGAATATTACGCTGGCAAATAATATTAAGTAAAGTAGATGAAAAAATAGGTTTCATGAATAACTTTTCGGCTGTAGCTTTAGGATATTTGGTAAGTTTTATATTTCCAAGAGGTGGTGAAGTGGTGAAGTGTGCCGTACTAAAAAAAACAAATGGATTATCGCTTCATAAAAGTATTTCCAGTACATTTTTTGAAAGAATTATTGATTCCTTAAGTCTATTATTACTAATATTATCACTCTTTATTTTAGAAATATTTACAAAAAAATATTTGATATTAAGTTGGATTGAACCTGAAAAATTTTTAACAGGATCTAAAATATGGATGATAGTTGCCATTGGAATATTTGGACTTTTGGCTATAATTTATTTTTACAGAAAACACAAGCATCAAAACAATTGGTTCATTACCTTTTTAAATAATATAAAATTGATGTTCGCCTTAATATCAAACATTCAATTTTTAGCCCACACATTATTCATTTGGATAAGTTATTTTTTGATGACTTATTTATGGTTTTTTGTTTTTGAACAAACAGCAAGTCTAACTTTTTTGCAATCTTTTCAAATTATGATTGTAGGTGTAATTGCTCGTTCACTACCTTTGCCTGGCGGTGCTGTTGGTGCATATCATTTAGCAGTTGCATATGCGCTAACCACTATGAATATTGACAAAGAAACTGCGTTAGGATTGGCGTTTATTATTCATGGCTTTCAAACTATTTACACCATTTTTGCAGGAATTATTGCTATTATTTGGCTGTTTGTTTTCGATAAATCTTATCGCATTAAGTAAATTTTACCACCACCTTCAGTAAAAAATTTATCAGTATTTACTGACTTTATATTTTCAATATTCTTTTGATTTATTCGGGTAAAAACTTGGTATAAATAAACTCCATTTGCCAATCTATCACCATACATATCATTTCCATCCCAAGCATATTCACTTATGTTATTTCCAAACTTAATATTTCCAAATTCTTGCTTGGTAATTTCCTTCACTACTTTACCCGAAACAGTCATAATTCTAATCAATAAATCATCGGGAGTTTTACTTCCTGTAAGTGTGAACACAAAGCGAATATTAGTAGTTCCAGGGTTTGGATATGGATAAAAGTTACTGATGCTCGATTTATTGATAATAGTAAATTCTATTTCATATTCATTGTTTCCAGCTTTATTCCCAACAGCATCTGTAGCTTGAATTTTAATGGCATATTTCCCATCTTCTAATTGTTTTGGTTTGTATAAAATAGATGCTTTATTGTTGTGATCAGTTGCAGGAATAAATTGAATTTCGTTAGCATTTAAATTCACTCTTTCATAATCAAAATTATTCGGTTTTCTAATCAACACATTGAATAATACAGTGTCTTTTTGCAATATATATTTATTGTTATCAGCCGAAGTAATATTTATAATTGGAGTAGCTGAAACAATATCTCCATTCATAATTTTCACACCATCAAAAGTTACATCAATATAAGGATTGCTTTTATCGTTTTTAACTAAAAAATTATTATAAATATAGTTATTTATATATGTTAACTCATTTATTTTACGGTCATTATTTAACGAAAACTGCAATTGATTATTAGCTTGCAAACCCAATGTTGGAAGCTTAGTTAGCACTTTTGAATTACCAAAAGCAACCATAGGATTTACCGTAATATTTGATTCATATTTAACAATTCTTGCATCATCTAATATTTTAATATTTAAATTACTAGAATCGTAAAAAACAGCGCTAATGTTTTCAATTCCAAGTTCTATTTGCAAACTATCGCCTTCGTCAATTGGATTGTTTTTAATGCTAAAAGCAATGTTTGGCGCTAATTTAGCCTCTGCAATTGGAGAAGCTATCAATTGCCAAAATCCAAATTGTTGAGGCGTTCTTTTGGCACTATCTTCCATATTTATTTGTAGCTTTAAATAAGGAAATCTATTCGCGTTGATTGCACTTAAATCGTAGCCAGAATTGGTAATATTTTGATAAATCAAGGAATCTTCTCCAGTGGTTTTTACTCCAATAACTGATAAATGAAATTTGCTGTTTGGAGAAATATCGTTTTCCTTAAAATCAAAGTTTAATTGACTCCAAATTTTAGCTGGACCAAAGGCTTTAGATATTAAACTTCCTTTATACCATTTGGTAATTAACGCTTTATTTATCACCAATATTTTATTGTCTACTAAGTTTGGCAATCCTAAATCAATTAATGCAGCCAATGAATCATTATTAACCGAATCTTCCATTGCAAAACCGTTTACAGCTCCTTTTTTGCTTATAAACGCCCAAGCAGTATTGTTACTTTTTATTTGATTTATTTTTGATATTCCAAATGTGTTTAAACTATTTAAAGTTGCTGCATCCCAATTTTGAATTCCACTTGCATATCGCGAAAACATAGCTACATAATAGCCCGTTGGAATGCTGTCAATAAATCTTCTAAATTCATCTCTTCCCGTTTGTGTTGTTGTTTCAAAAGGATAATATCTTCTACTTCTATTTTGTTTGTTATTTTGCACAAAAGTGCAATTAAACGGATAGCCAGGAATTTCGTAAGGAAAATCTACTTGAAAAGGTTCAAAAACCAAGGCAACTACTGTATTTCCAATGCAAGAACCAACTCCTTCATTTAATTGATATGGCACAATTACACCCATATTACTATGGTTAAAACGCCTGTTTTGAATACCTAAAACTAATTCATTATCAATAAAACTGAGCTGTCTTTTTATAGAATCAAACATTACTTTATCGGATTGAGAAGTGTTAAATTGATCAAAATTACTTTGCATAAAACCAAAGGAACTATTATTTATTTTGGTAAATGACGCTTCAATCCAAGTATCATTCAATGGATTATTTGAAACTAATTTTGCACGCCAAAAATAAACCACAGAATCAGTATTATTTAAATTTACTTTCCATTTTGCAACATCGTTAGCCTTGATGATTCCTGAAGTTTGGTAAAATGAAGAAGATGAATTGAACTGGATATTATTATCAATTTCAAAAATATAATCCATGTCCTTTGCAAACAAATCATTGTTTTGAATGATTAATTCAACTGAATCTTTATTGTGAATAGAATAGTTTAATGGATACAATGAATTGATACCACTTCCAGGAATAAATTTATTAAAAACTGCTTGGTTATTGTTTTCGTTCGATTCAATTTTAGCATTTACATGGTCAACAAATACATTAAATGTGTTGTTCCCAGCCATTGATTTTCCTTGTCCTTTCAGTTTAACAGTTAAAGTATCTTTATAAAATGGAGAAAGTAAAATTAAACTATCGTAATAAAATTTATTTCCAGTTGAACCAACTACATGTTCAATACTCACCAACAAGGAATCATTGATGGCTTTGCCTAAATTTTTAACAATTATGTTTATTTCAAAAGAGTCAGCTAACGCAGTTATATTTTTATCCGTTAAAAATATATCAGCATTTGTAATTTCATAGTCAGTAAAATAAGGGCTTGCTAATTTCAAAGCAGGATCACCTTGATAAATTAATTGATTACCGTGCGAAACACTATATATATCGCCCGATGTAGTTGATTCAGCAATTGACTGCTGAATAATTTTACCAATACTTTTACCATATAAATCTTTACTCAAATTGGCGTAAAACCGAGTCATTTGGTTATTCAAATTCCCTAAAAGTGTAAGGTTAGAATGTGCTAACCAACCAATTGCTCCTTTATTGGGAGCCACTATAAAATCTTTACCATAAATGTTCCCACTTCCCTGTGGATCTGCATCGTTTGCATTTCCAATATTGCAACCATTAAAGTAAAAAAAAGTGTATTTATTGGCATTTTGCATGTCACTAATTTTTCCAAAATCAACATCTAAAACCGACAAAGAACCATGTCCAAAAAAGGTCATTAAACTTTTTCCTTTATTGATTTCCGCTATCAATTTTTCTTTATAACCAACTTCAACAACGTCAGATGAATTTTTATTGTAAGTGATAACATTTGCACCAAAAGCTGGTTTCATTATTTGTGCTTTATTCAAGTTTAATTGATTGGCTAAACTTGCTTGATCATTAATATCTCCACCCGAAACGTGCAATATTTGTTTTCGCCAATCGGTATTAAAAACAGTATCTTTTTCGTAACTAATCAACTTATCTAAATAGTTTTGTGCTTCCTCGTTAGTAGCAGCTGGAATGCGGCCTGTAGCAATAGCTGGTGCATAAGGTTGCAAAGCATTTAAACCAACCGTAAACATGTTATCACTCGATGGTTCACCAATAGCAGGAACTAAATTATTATTGTACGCGTTTTGATAATTACTTCTTATTAAATTATTTTGATAACCTCTTCCTAGCAACAATAAATAAGCTGGTTTTACCGTTTGATTTTGATACAAATATTTTAAAAAATGTTTAACTGCCAAGGGATGTTCATAGCCATAAAAAAACTGATTATACAAATTGTTACTGTAAAATATATTTGTTGTATATAGCTGTGAGCGATAGTTTTTATAAGCGATTGCGGCTGTTTCTAATTGCTTATTCGAAATAATAACAAATTCAGTATTTAAATTTGAACTGGCAAAATTCATATTTACCAATTCCAATTTTGTTACGTTTTTAACATCCGTTTCATCGTAAATATAATATTCACTGTTTATATTAGCGTTTTCAACCAATGCATTCAAATCATTGCCTATTTTGGTACAACTAATTTTTTTGAAATTGGATAAATCTAATAACTGCGGATTATTTTTACCATAATTATTAAATTTAAAATAAATTCTATTGGCACTTTGCTGTGCCAAATGTTTAAAATAAAGTTGACTTTGAAAGTTTAAATTGCAAGTGCTTGCATACTTAAAAGTAAAATAAGAAAGTGAACTAAAATCGCTGCCAACACCTAAATCGGCTACGGTTTCAAACTTTAAATAAGTATTGTTACCAATGGTTGAATTACTTAAATTAATAGCATATTTGGTTTCAGTATAACCCGTGTAAGTGGTATCTTTTATGTTCGAAAAATTTAAATTATCAGCAGAAACTCCAATTCTTAAATGATGATTAATTGCTTTAAAAACATCGTTACTTACACCAAAAACTTTTGCTTCAAGCATTACATTTGGGCCGCTTACAAATAAATTAGGAGTGCTTATTGAATAAATTCTATAAGGAAAAATATCACCAATTTTTAAACCAACCCAACTTTCACCTGCTAAATATTCTGAAAAATAATAAGGTTCACCTTGCCCAACTTTGTCAAATCTACCTCTATAATATTCTTGAACTGGTGCGGTATCTATTTGATGAATATAATATTCTTCGGGTGTATATAAATTATAATTTGTTTCATTGAACAAAGCAAATCGTTTACCAATTTGAAAAATAGAAGCGGGAATAATGGTAAAAAAATAAACTGCGGTATCGCTAAACAAACTATTTAATTGGTGAGGTTGATCAGCTAAAGTAGCATATAATTCTGCGTCTAAAACACCATCGTTTTTGGTAGCGTAAAATGAAAGATAATCATTGGAATTGAATTCACCATCGTTTTCACCTTTCACAAAACAAGCTTGCTCCACCCCATTTTTAAATATTTGAAATTTATTAGGGTTGATGCCCGATAAATTTATTCCAATTTGCGCCAATTGATTGGAGTCAATTTTATAAACGCCTTTCTCCCATATTTTTATTTTATAATAGGTTTGATTTGGTCTAATCCACTCATTGCCTAATAATTGGGCAAAAGCAAATTGCGTTATAAAAATTAATATAAAAGCGAAAACTATTTTTTTCATTCAGTAATTTAATCAAACAAATATAACGGCTTCCACCTCAAAAAAAGTATTTGTTTGCTATTTTTTACATTTTATTAACTTGCTAGCTGAATTTTAAAAATTGCAAACACGGAATTGAAGAAGTTTATTAAATATATTTCTTATGGTAAACATGAAACTGGTGGCTACAAACACGAGCTTTTTTTTGCGGAACAATTGCAACAATTTTTGAATCAAAAAGGAGAACATGTAACATTAGAAATTGATAGAAGAAATCGTTTTTACACCAATCCTTTTGCTTATATAAAACTATTTTTGTTAGGCTTAACCGCCCAAGCTAATTACAATATTGTGGTAGCCAGAGTAGCTTTATTTGCTTTGCTTCGCAATGCATTTACCCTAAACAAAGTTTATATTGTTTTACATTATTTTGATAAAAATGACGGAAAATCTTTTTGGCTCAATTTATATTATAAAGCTTTGTTTTTTGTGTTGAAAAACACCAAAAATAAAAACATTTCCATTGTAACAGTAGCGCCTTTTTGGGTGCAGTATTTTAAAGAAAAAACAAAAAACAATATTCCTGTTTTCCTTTTTCCAAACTTTTTTGATGGTGAATATTATGAAAAATTTATTCAAAAAAACAGTCAGTTCGAGCATAAAAACAGTCAGTTCGAGCGTAGTCGAGAACAGTCAAATAATGTCTCGACTACGCTCGACATGACAGCGACTCCGCTCGACATGACAGCAACTCCGCTCGACAAGTCAAAAAATGAGCTTGACATTAATAGTCAGTTCGAGCTTAAAAACAGTCAGTTCGAGCGGAGTCGAGAACAGTCAAATAGTGTCTCGACTCCGCTCGACATGACTGTGACTCCGCACAACATGACAGCAACTCCGCTCGACATGACTGTGAATCCGCACTACATAAAAAACAAAAAGAAAAAACAAATTCATTTAGGACAATGGAGTTTTAAAAACCATGCTGATGTTTTTGAAATTGCAAAGCAACTAACTAACCAAGGATTTTATTGTTATTTCAGTACAAACTTCAAAGATTTTGCATCAAAAACTTCCACATACGAAGTGGTTTACTTTGACAAATTCGAAAACTATTTAACACAAATGGCTTTGAGTGAATTCACATTAGCACTTACTGGAATAAATGAAGGTTGGAACCGAGTAGCACATGAAAGTATTTTGGTAGGAACACCAGTAATAGCTTATGCTAAAGCCGGTTTGCTCGATTTGGTAAATGAAAGTAAAAGCATTGCTGCTAACAATAAGGAAGAAGTTTTACAAGTTATTGAAAACAAAAATGTGCAAGCAAACCCAAGTTTACTTGCACATTATGATTTGAAAAATGCAGCCGATTATTTGAACAAAATGTTCATTTAATTATTTGAGAAATCAACAAATAAATCTGTGTTTTCTGTGGCTCATTTCTAGTTAAAAAACTCTCTCATTCTATCAAAAAAACCTTTATCGTTGGCGTTTGGCTTTGGATGAAAGTTTTCGGCTTCACGTAATTTTTCTAAAATTTCTTTTTCTTCATGACTTAATTTTTGTGGTGTCCAAACATTGATGTGAATCAATTGATCACCTTTAAAATTAGTATTTAGTTCAGGTAATCCTTTGCCACGCAAACGAAGTATTTTACCAGCTTGTGTACCTGCATCTATTTTCAATTTTACTTTTCCATCTACGGTTGGCACTTCTACTTGCGTTCCCAAAGCCACATCAGCAAAATTAATGTATAAATCAAAAACGATATTGTTACCATCACGTTTTAAAATCAAGTCATCAGCTTCTTCTATTAATATAATTAAATCGCCAGCAGGACCGCCCATTGGACCAGCATTTCCTTTACCACTCATGCTTAGTTGCATGCCATTGGCTACACCAGCAGGAATATTTACCGAAACTACTTCTTCTTTATTTACCAATCCATCAGCATTAGAACCAGCAGGGCGTTTGCCCATAATTCTTCCAGTTCCGTGGCAAGTAGGGCAAGCACTTGTAGTTGCCATTTGACCTAAAAATGTATTGGTAACTCTGCGCACTTGACCAGAACCTTTACAAGTTCCACAAGTTTCAAAACTTAAACCTTCTGCCATTACTAATCGGCCAAATTTTAGTTTCTTTTCTACGCCAGTTGCAATTTCTTGCAATGTTAATTTTACTTTTAATCGAATATTACTACCCCTAACTCCTCTTCCACCGCCACTACTTCTTCCACCTCTTCCACCACCAAAAAACGAATCAAAAGGACTTCCACCATCATTACCAAACACATCACCAAAATTACTAAATATGTCGTCCATATTCATTCCACCGCCACCATAACCACCTTGGCCACTGGTTCCAGCATGTCCGTATTGGTCGTAACGGGCTTTTTTATTAGGATCGCTTAGCATTTCATAGGCTTCGGCTGCTTCTTTGAATTTTTCTTCAGCCTTTGAATCGCCCGGATTTTTATCAGGGTGAAACTTAATTGCCATTTGTCGGTAAGCTTTCTTTATTTCAGCCTCACTCGCATTTTTACTTAAACCAAGTACTTCGTAGTTATCTCTTTTTTTCATTTATTTTCCATTGAATTACAAGGTTGAAAAGATTGAAAGATTACAAGGTTTTTGTAGTCTTTATGTTCCTAAATCTTTGTAATTTTTTAATTTTGTAATCTTTGTAATTTCTTATTCGCCAACTACCACTTTTGCAAAACGAATCACTCTTTCGTTTAACAAATATCCTTTTTCAACTGTATCTACCACTTTTCCTTTTAAATCATCGGTAGGCGCAGGAATATTGGTAATGGCTTCGTGGAATTCACTGTCAAAAACTTTATTGGTGCTTTCCATTTCTTTCAAACCTTTTTGCATCAAAATATTTTTCAATTTATGACTTACCAATTCTATTCCTTCTTTTACAGCACTAACTTCTGTAGCTTTTTCCATAGCTTTTGAAGCACGTTCAAAATCGTCTAAAACAGGAATCAATGACACCAAAACTTCTTTGCTGGCGGTCATCATAAACTCCATTCTTTCCTTTGCCGATCTGCGTTTGTAGTTTTCAAAATCGGAATATAATCGTAAATATTTATCTTTTGCTTCAGCTAATTCTTGCTCCAAAGTAATGGGAGTTTCTTCTGCCTTTTGTTCTTCAATAGTGACAGCATTGTCAGTTTGCTCGGTTTCGTTAACTATGTTTTCACCAGAATTTTCTGTAGTTGAACCATTGGTTAATTCTTTCTCTTGCTCGTTATTCATTGTAATATGGTGTTATTTGCTAAAATTTGATTGATTTTAAAAACCTACTCTATCAAAAGTATTGCCATTGGAAAATTTGTCCGAATTTTTTGATTGGAAAGATTACAAAATTTGATAAAGTATATTTAAATATATAAATTCGCATAAAAATATTTTAAATAATTATTCAGTTAAATTTCAATGTTTTGTGACGTCTACAACAACAAATCACAGATAATAACTTTGAGCATACAGTTTAACAGCTGGCTAAAGGGTGGGTTACGGCGCGGAAAGTGTAATTTA
>CAIUQQ010000296.1 GCA_903901345.1 uncultured Bacteroidota bacterium
GTTTTTGAAGTAACTATTCTTCCTCTTCAAAAGTTAATTCTGCGTCTTTTTCCCAAATTTCCATTTCACATGGCTTGCAGTTAAATTTCAGTTTGTATTCGTTTTCTCCATGTTTTAAAGTTAATGGTTCCACCAATTTTTCGCCCATGGTGTCTTTGTTAAATCTCCAACATTTGCCTAGTTCATATTTTACACAATATTTGGTAGTCATCACCCTCGATTTGCCAGGATCCCATTGTAATTCAAAAGCCTTTTCTATTTCTGTAACACCATGTCTTTTATAAAATGATCTTGCTAATTTATTAGCAACATTATAGGTAAAATCAAGTTTTGAAACTGGATAAGGATGATCTGTTTTTGTTATTTGGAATTCCTCTCTGTGGTATTCATTTATTCTAATATCAATCAATTGTTCCAATACCAATCTTCTAATATCATTAATTTTTGATATTGGTAAAAACCAATTATTTGTAAATTCTACTATTATATCATCAACTATAAAAGGTGTATTTCCCGTTTTTGAAAGATTCTTTTTGATATTTGGAACTGTTGATTCTTCATTTTTAGCTAACTCTTTTTCTGTTTGAAAACTAGCAACACTTTCATGTCCATCTTCATCAATTGCTAATAATTGAAAACCATCGTTGGTTTCGGTAAATTTTAATGAAACACCTATTTTCCTAATTGCGCTGTCATCGCGCTCCACTAATCTGTTAAAGTTAGCATCAGAATTTCTGTAAATAATAGTTCCTGGTTTTAATGGTTTAAAAGTGTTTGGAACCACTATATCATTTATAATAATATTTATTTGCGCGCCATCTGGTTCATTGTTTTCATTCAGAAAAAATAGTCCGTCACCATTATTTAACAACTCACTGTTTTCTATTACATAACCATTTGCTTTTACCTGTAAAACCTTGCCTATTAACTGTCCTTGAGATTTTGGACTTTCCCAAGAACCAATTTTTTCAGTGCGTTTATTTACAAAATAATCAGTGTAACCTCTGTTGAAACTTCTATCCATTTCAGCATCAAAATTATAATGAGTACGGCCAGATGAAGCCTTTTGATAAGTATCGTTATTTTCTAAAAATGCATCTAATTTTTTACGTAAAAAAGAAGTGTTATTTTTAACATAAACCATGTCTTTTAAACGGCCTTCTATTTTAAATGAAGTAATTCCCGCTCCCACCAAATTTGGTAATTGTTCACTTAAATCTAAATCCTTTATTGATAATAAATGGCTGTTTTCTATTAAAGTTTCCCCAGTTCCATCTATTAAGTTATAAGGCAACCTGCAGTTTTGAGCACATGAGCCTCTGTTTGCACTACGTTCGCCATTGGCCACACTCATGTAACAATTACCACTGAACGAAACACAAAGCGCACCCGATACAAAAAATTCTAATTCTACATCTGTAGCATTGCTAATGTCTTTTATCTGATCTAAATTTAGTTCTCGGGCCAAAACCACCCGTTTCATTCCCGCATCTTTTAGGAATTTTACATGCTGAGGATCTCTATTATTGGCTTGCGTGCTTGCATGAATTACAATTGGCGGTAAATCCATTTCCATAATGGCCATGTCTTGAACAATGAGTGCATCTACACCAATGTCATACAAGGTGTAAATCATTTTTTTACAGTCATCTAATTCGTTGTCATATAAAATAGTATTTACCACCACAAAAACTTGTGCTTTAAATAAATGAGCATATTTTACTAATTCCGCCACATCTTCCAACGAGTTTGTAGCATTTGAACGAGCTCCAAATTGCGGAGCGCCTATATAAACTGCATCTGCACCGGCATTGATGGCCGCCATACCTTGAATTAAATTTTTTGCAGGTGATAGAATTTCTACTTTCTTTTTCATTAAGCGGTAAAGGTCAGTTTTTATTTGCTAGTTTACAAGAATGAGCCAAAAGAAGTACCTGTTTTGCTATAATATTAAATTATAAATTGTTTGAAAACAGCTTTAAAAACATACCAAACCTATTTTTTCTGATTCCTGTTTTCTTTAAAAACTCATTTGTAATTGCATCATTAAATCGCTCTGAGTGTTTCCATTTATCTGCTCTAATCCACTACCAATTGATTTTAAATTACTATACTGGGTATTTGAAAATCGCGAAAAAACCTTTATATTCTTTGCAATTTTATAGCTTGCCATTAAGTAAAATCTTACACCACTATTTTGAAACATTGGCACGCTGTAATTATAAGGAACATTGTCTTCAAAAGCATAAATCCGTGCATTGAAATTATCAATATCAAATAATGCCAAACGTGTATTAACGGTAAATTTGTTTCTGTATAACTTAAATTTTAAATCTTGGTAAATGAGCGTTCCATATGCATCGGCAGCGTTTATAATACTAAACTGTGATTGTTCAAATCTGCTTTCAGCTTCTATTAATAAACTGATTTTATATTTTAAATGGAACCTGAATTGTTGACGAATTTGTTCAGCTAATACATGGTTTAAAGCGGTAATATTATTGCTTTCATTTTTCTGTTTATTTTCAAATTTATACCTAATATAAATATTTAGTACCTTACTAGGATTGTATTGTATTTCACTCAATAAATCAAAACCTTTACTTGGCGCATCTATTTGATAACGTAACCAAGTCGATTTGTAAAAATCAATATAACTGTTAATAGTAAATGCTTTTACTGGTTTGTAACTTATGCCACAATAAAAACCAGTTTCGTTTTTGCCATCACTATTTTCAGCAAAAGGATTGTTAAATGTAGTTTGGTAATTTGGTTCAAAATGACGGTATAGTAAACATAAATCTAGTTTACTGTCAAGCGTTAGAATTAGGGAATTTGTAGTTGCAAATCCACCATTATTGCTAGCCGAAAATTCTCCACTAAAAAGTGCATTTCCCAGTGAAAGTTTATAATCTAACCCTGCATTCATTAGTTGATTTCCTGTAAAATTATACTTTTGATATAAATTATTGCTTGGCAAAAAGGGAACGTTATAATTGGTTTTGATTCCAGTAAATCCAATCTGTAAAAATTTAAAATCTTTTTGAACATGAACGCCCAAAATGGTTTGTTTTACATTGTCTTTATCTAATATTTCATTGGTAGTTCTGTTAAATCCGGTAAAGTTAAATCCTGTAAATCCATCAAAAGAATTGATATTATTGGTATCGGCATTCTGAAAGTTAGTATTGATATTTTTGTAAGATAAAAACGTTACAAATTGCCAACTTTTATATCGATAGTCAAATGCTGCGCCACGCATAAACTCAAATTCATTTACACTTCTGTATGGCCTTATATTTTGGTAATATCTATTTACATTTAATACATAAGCTGATTTACGAGCAGAAAGTCCACTTCCAAAAGTTAAACCTTGACCAAAATTTGCTTGGTAATCACCAATAATTATGGAACTAAAATGTCCAATATTTTTGAATATTACATGAACTGAATTAAAGTCAAATCCGTTACTTTGAGCGCCATTCAAAAACTGTTCACCAGCATCTTTTTCTCCTGTAAAACCAATATCAATTCGCTTGCCAATTTTCTGCTTCACACGTAAAACATATCTGTATGGAGAACCTAGATAATATTGTTTATTTAGCGGTTTTAATTCGTTTGTTTTATAGCCTAATCTTTGTTGAAAATCGTTTTCGTGATGAAATATAATTTCGGTTTTTCCTACCTGTGTAAGTTCACTTAATTTTAGCTGTTTATTTGTTTCATTTACTGATGTAAAATGCTTTAAATAATATATTGTTTCATCACTTAAATTTTCAATAGCTTGGAGTTCATAAATACTTTCAAAATTATCATATTTTTTCCTGTGATTTAAAATTGAAACAATTTCACTTTGTTTCAAAAAGAATAATTGTTGCAATTCGTTTTCTGTACATTTGTTTAAGTTTATTTTTGTTTCAAAATAATAGGCTAATTGAGCTTGTAAATCGGTGTAATCTAACTGGGATTCTTGGTTTTCAATTAGCTTTTCCATAATGCTTGAAATTACTTCATTTTTTGGTTGTAGCTTTTGTGCAATTAAGTTTCTACTTAAAAACAGGTATGCTAAAATTAGCATATATTTAAGTAAATAATTAAATTTATTTACCATGAAAAACCATTCCTAAGTGTGGTGTTAATCCCAATGTTTGATGAAAACTACTGGCAAATAATATATCAAATTGCTTTAGTTTAGTACTGAATCCAAAAGTTATATAATTTGGATTGTTGGCATAACCCAAACTTAACTCAAAATTTGGATGTAAAGCGTAATTTATTCCACTTCTAATAACTAAGTCTTGCAATAAATTTTTATCAGCATCAGCTGTTAAATACACATATTTGTTTACTAAATATTTAATACCAATTCTTCCAAATGTTGGTACATTTCCATGTGAATTTATATTGTATTTGCTTTGTGTTGGGTTAAAAATTAAAACCCCAAATTGAAGTTTTTTATTTGCTTTAAAAAATGCGCTTAAACTTCCTGCATAGGCACCTGTATTTTCTTGTTCTGCTATATTTATAGCAACATAATTTAAAGTAATTCCAAGACTAAAACTGTTGTTTAATTTTTTGGAAATTCCAAAACTCATGTTTTGCTGGTTAAATTTTTCGTAACCAAAATGACTTATTGAAGCACCAATTTGCAACCATTTATTTGGTAATATTAAACTCGTATTTATAGCGTTAAGTTGTTTTATTCCAAACCTTGTTTGATTATAAATTCCAACTTGAATTGACTTTATTTCAGTACTTGAAGCCATATTATTGGAAACAGAAAAAACATTAATTTCTGCTGTAGAACAACCACTTAAACTCCATGCTTTTGCCCCAATAGGATCAAAGATTGGCTGAGCAAATGCAATTTGAATTACACTGAAAAAAACAATTAGGCAAAATAACTTCATAATTAAATCTAATAGAAAATATTGATTTATTAAAAATCAATAGTAGATTATATTACTCGCATTTAAAAACTTAAAATTTAATTTGTTATCGTATTAATGTTATAGTGCCATGAAGTTTTACTGTAGATTCATTTTGTTTTTTAAAACTTCCTAAATAAAAATATACCCCTTCGCTTACAGGTTCTCCATTTGTAGTTTTTCCATCCCACATAAAATCCTTGTCATTACTTTTAAAAATTTCCTGACCCCAACGGTTATAAATTATTATTTCAGCTTCCCCACATTTCGACAAACCTTCTAATTTAAAATAATCATTTATTCCATCGTTATTTGGAGTAAATACGTTGATAGTTTTTACTTTATTTAAACTGTCAGCAAAATGAAAAGTAGTTTTTGCCGTGTCAGCACAATTAGTTCCGCTGTTTAAAATCAAAACTATTTCTTGGTTATTTATTTCATCAATTAATAATATAGGACTTCTCAAATTACTGGTTTTTCCATTTGGCAGAAGCCATAAATAATTCAAAGCATTTTCGGTTGGAGTATTTAAAGTTACTGTATTGGCACAAGTATCAAAATTGTAAAAAATATTTGCATCTTTAAACTTAAACGACATTTTAAAAGCTGCATTACTACATCTAGGACTCACATTTGTTCTAAAAACAGCATCTGCACTTATTGGAAAGTCACTTATTGACGACTGGTTACTAAAATCAGGGCAACTTGCACAAACTGATTGATAAATATATCCTTTTTTATCAAACCTACTTGTTCCACCATCCACGTGGTCGCCAGTAATATTACCACCAAAAAAAGTTGCGTATAATAGTTTTTCAGCATTTTGGCTCATAACCATTAAGTAAAAATCACGTCCATCGGTAGTTTTTTGGTATGCATCGGCAGTTACAGTTAAACCATTTGTATTGCCTACATTATTTATTCCACCCCAACCACTCATGTATAATCGGCCACAGTCATCTAATAAAAATGCATTGATACTAATATCAAAACTTACATTACCTCTACCAAAAGTACTAATAAAAGCTATTGTATCAAAGGCTTTATTTATTTTACTGATAAATTGTTTTCCGTTTTTTACAGAATATACATTGCCAATTGGTTGAATATTTCCCATTGAATTTCCTACCACATATATATTTTCATCATTGTCTAATTCCAAACTAAAAATTTGATCGCTTGAACTAGTTCCAAAATATTTTAATTTTAAAATAGCACTACCATCATTTTTAATTTTAGCAAAAAAACCATCACTTTTTCCGCCAAAATAGGAGTTTGTAGCATTAGTAATTCCTATATCTTTATTGGTGCTTCCAGCAACAAAAATATCTTGATTACTATTTAAATCTACACTATAAATTACATCATCGCTTAAATTTGGTATGGCAGAACTAAATAGCAATGAATTGCAATTTGGACTTAATTTAAATACTACTCCTTTTTGTAATGAATTTGTATTAGCCGCCCCAAAAGAACCTGCCGTAATAGGAAAATTAGATGAACTACTACAACTTCCAACTATTATATTGTTATTTATATCAATAATTACATCACCTTTAAACTCATCGGCATAAAAAATATTTAGGTCAGCATTTAAATTTAAACCATCGTTTAAACTTCCACCCAAAAAAGTAGAACCTAAAATAGCAGTTCCATCAAAACTAAATTTTGTTACAAAAAAATCGTAATTCCCATTGTGACTGGTGTCGTAACCGTTATTATTTATTGGAAAATCAACCGATTTTGTAGTTCCCATTACTACTAAATTATCGTAATTGTCAACCACTAAACTGTGAGGATTTTCATTTTGTTTTCCTCCTAAATAAGTAGCATAAATTAATTGTTTTCCATCGCTACTGTATTTGCTAATAGTAATATCGCAGGGTAAAAAAACTGGTGCCTCTACTATTCCACCTTTATATATTAATTGAAAAGCACCAGGAGTTACAGGATAAGTGCCGCCAAATTCATCGGTAGTTATGCCTCCTGCAAATAAATTTCCTTTGCTATCATAAGTGGCAGTATATCCAAAATTATCTTCAGTAGAACCGCTATAAGTGCTAAATATTAAATCAGGATCTATGGTTAATTGATAATTTTGGTTGTAGTTTTCGGCTTCAAAACTGATGCAGTTGTTTTTTAAAACATATTTTACATTTACCAATACACGCTTTCCTTCTATAATTTGATAAGCAAATGGTTTTTGTTCCTTTAAAATTCCTTGAGAATGTGAAATAAATAATTCTTTATAATTAATATAAATACTATCATAACCAGTTATTTGTATTTGAATATCAGCTAAATTCGCATTTGGTTTTAAAATCCAATCGTATTTTAAAACATTACTTTTTGAAGCATTTATTTTTAAATCAATTTGCTTATAAATATTGGGGTAAATAATATTTTGAAAACTATGAACATTACTTTTCCATTTGCTTTTATTGTTTCCTAAAAAGTAATTTTTATAGGAATTTTCTGCTTCACCATTTGAAATTGGAATGCATTTTTTGTCAGCATTTTTAAACAAAACAGATAAATAATTTCCGTTAATTGTAATGTCTTTTTTTTCTAGTTTATGCCCGTGTTCATTGGCATCAGCCACGTTTTTTGGGTTTAGAATATAGTAAGAAATACTTTCATTATTTAGTAAAATATGCAAGGCTGAACTGCTGAATTTGAATTTAATATCATTGTTCCATTGCCCTTTATTTTCTGTAAAATCAATTTTGTTTTTTATTGCCTCTGGCAAAATATTTACTTGTGCCAAAATATAATTTTGACAACCAAATTGCATAGCAATAAAAAAAATAATATATTGGATTTTTTTAAGCAAATAAAAATATTTTTATTGAAAGCAAAGTAAATGAATTTTAAAATAAATAGCTTGCAATAAAAGCATTTAGAAAATTTTAAGTTTTTTTTGCAAATACTTGCAACCAAAAAATACTTTATTTAATCAAACACAACAGCAATAGAAAAAGTGAGCCAGAATATAAGTCAAGAATTGATAGATAAATGCATACAAGGGCAAGCCAAAGCTCAAAAACAATTGTATGAATTTACTGTAAGACAAATGTATGGAATATGCTTAAGATATTGTAAAAACCCTGAAGACGCTAGAGACACCATGCAAGAAGGTTATATTAGGGTTTTTAGTAAAATGAAGCAATTTGAAGGTAAAGGAGTTTTAGAAGCATGGATGAGAAGAATATTTGTAAACTGTGCTTTAGAAAATATAAGAGTAAATAAATTTTATACTGAAACTAGTGATATATCCGAAGAATATGATTTAGGTTTTGAGAATCTAACAATTGACAAAATAAGTCAAAAGGAAATTATGGAAATCTTTCAAAAGCTAGCAAATGGATATAAAACGGTTTTGAATTTGTTTGCAATTGAAGGCTTTTCTCATGCGGAAATAGCCGAAATGTTAGGAATAAGTGAAGGAACATCAAAAAGTCAGCTTGCAAGAGCAAGAGGTGCCTTTTTAAAAGAATATAACAAGTTAAAAAATTGAATAATTTAGACAATATATTAAAACAACAAATGGAAACTTTTGCTCCTGATGCGCCAAATATTTGGGCAGGAATAGAGCATGGTGTTCAAGCGAATGCTGCTGCGCAAACTGCTACAATTACAAAAACTATTGGCAGTAAATTAGTAATTACAATTGCTAAAATTGCCACTATTGTAGTGATTCCTGCAAGTGTAATTGTATATATGGTAAGTAATAAAAAAAACAATATTGTAGAAAGTCCAAAAGTGGAAAACAGTATTTTATCTCCAAACCATAATACTGAAGAATTAAAAACAGTAGAATCACCAAAAACAGCAACTGTTAATACTGAAAATAAATCATTAATAATTAGTGAATCTAAAAGAGGAATTTCTAATAATAATAGCAATTTAAATTCTTCGAAAAAAATTGTAAGTGAAACTATTATAATTAATAAATCAAACACTTCTGAACAAATAAATAAAGCAAAAAATGAAAAAGTAATTATTGTTTCAAATGAAATTAATAAAGACATTTCAAACGAAGAAATTTCTGAAAATAAAGAAGTGGAAATCATAGAAGAAAATGAAGCTAAAGGGGATTTTTTAAATTCGGAAAATGAAATTAGAAATATTCCAAACGTTTTTACTCCTAATAACGATGGAATAAATGATAAATATGTAATTGATTTAGACGGTGAAAAATTCTATAACCTGAAAATTTACAACTATAATAATGAATTAGTTTTTGAAAGTAACGATAAAAATAACAATTGGGACGGAGTAAACTATAAAACTGGACAAGCTTGTAATAGTGGTACTTACTATGGAATTCTTCAGTTTAAATTGTCCAATGAAGATAAAATTTCAACACGAATGACAAAAATAAAATTGATTCGATAAATCATAAAATTTGTAAATTAATTAAATAATATTATGTTAGCAAACTGTTTAAAAAATAAATAATAATAATAAAATGAAATATATGTACTTTAAATTATCAATTCGAAAGCTAAAACACAATGCTGTTTTGGTTTTTCTATTGTTTACATCTATCTTGGTAAAAGCCCAGGCAGATTTTACAATAGCCCCCACAATAGCTTGTGCTGGTGTTGACAGAACACGTGTTAATATTACAACACCTGGTATTGCCGCAGCTGATTTAATTTCATTTACTGTACGTTGGGGAATACCTAATGATACTGCTGTAAATGCTAGAATTGCAGGGCAACCACCAATTCCATTGTTTTCAAAACAATTTTTTACTGGAGGAACTTATGTAGTAACAGTTGTAGTTAAAAGAAATGGTGGGCCTGATATTGTAATTACTAAGTCTATAAAGATTTGGGCAAGACCAACTACTTCATTTACGCTTGTTAGTTCTGATAATCAATGTTTCAAAAACAATCAATATTGTTTCAATAATACTTCCCACCAAGGAACAGCTCCTTTAGTTAAGTACGAATGGACTTTTGGAGATGGAAATTACAGATTAATTACAGATACTAATAACAGAAATATTTGTCATCAATATGCATTGAACAATCCTGCTTACCAAGTTGGCTTAAAAGTAACAGATTCTGTTGGTTGTACTACCGATCCTGTAACAGATTTATTAAGTGCAAAAGGTGTAAAATTAGCACCAGACATAAACCCTAAATTTGAAATTACAGGTAAAGCGCAGTGTGATACAACTTTTTATATTTATAAAAATACTACTGTAATGAGTTTTGCAAATGTGTACTCATTTACTTGGGATTATGGTGATGGAACATTTTATGTATCAGGCGCACCCCATACAATTACTGAAGATTTTAACAGATGGTCTAAACCATATACACATGGATATACAACTAATAACGTATTTCGTCCTTCATTAATTGTTAAAGATAAATCATCAGGTTGTTCTGATACTTTTTATTATGAAAGTACAGGTTTACAATTACCAGAAAATATTATTTTCCAAATTGAATTATTAACTAAACGTAGTATTCCAAATGATTCAATTGCAGACTCAGTTTGTTTAATGACTCCAGGTGCAGCAACGCTTACATTATATAATAAATATGATTTACAAGGACCAGGTGGAACACCTTTAGATATACAATGGCATTTTCATGATCCTAATGCTAATCCACCAGGGTCGGATGTAAATCCATTTAGGAATGTGTTTCAACCTACTTATGATTATAAAGGTATGGGTCAGTTTTTCCCTACTTTAACAGTTAAATGTCCAGGTGCTACCGCTAAATCAAGAACATATACTTTTTATTCAAAAATAGATACGCTTCCAAAAGATTTAAAAAGGTATCAATATCAAGATTATTGGGCTGCTCCAGATCCAAACTATCCTCAGTGGACAAATCCTAATGGACCTCAATTAAATCCAATTTTATATACTAAGAATGGTAGATTATTGACACCTAATACTGCTACAAATCCACAGTATTATAATTATAATGGTAAAATATCTTCGTATGCATACGATACAACTTATAGTTCAGTTGATCCAGCTGTTATATTAAGTATTCATGCCCGTCATATTGGTTGGACTGATTCAATGAGTTCAAGTTGGGATTTCTTTTTTATAAATGATGATGCATGTATTAATAAATGGATTGATACAGGTATTACTACTTTTAGAAATCCTTTTACTAGTGTATTAAACACAGTTCCATTATATAGAGATTTTTGTAATCCAATATCTCGTGTAATTAGAACTACAGATACTTTATTTAGAGATAAATTAATAGGTTTAGGAGTGCAAATTTTAGGACCTTTTGTAAGAATTGAAAATCCATTTCCAGCTGGTGGGCCTCCACCGCCTTTAGATGTGGTTTTACAATGGCAAAAATTACAATGCGGACCTTCTTATCCAGTTCAGTTTGTAAATAATTCATTGACTTATCAATCAAATAGACTTTGGCTTCGTTGGGATTTTGCTGAAGATGCATTTGCTCCGGCTTGTACATCTTATTCAATTCCTAATCCTTCACAAGCTAATAATGGTTTAGAGCCATATGTAAGTGCTGGCGATTTACAAAACAGAACTATTGGTGCTTTTATTGCCAATGGAAGAGCCTATTTGGGTAGATTAAATATTTGTAATTTCTCACACGATACAATGCCTACTCGTCAATATACCAATTGGGATGTTGCTTTTGATTGGTATAGATACGGACACGATTTTCCTCCTTACGATTCTACAAAATGGACAAAAGGATATGCTGCTTGGCCAACTGCTGTAGCTCCACCAACAGGATTTACATGGGTTCAACCTCGAGATTCTAGTACTTGGAATAAACCAATGACTGCAGTTGGACCAACTCCAACTCGTATAGATACGATGTTAAGAATTTGGCCTGCCGATATTCCTGCTAATAACGTTATTACTCTAAATAGGGGAATTCCAGATCCGATTTCAAGTTCAAGAGGAAATTGGATGGATGTTATTCCTGCTGGAACTAGAATTGACACAGGTTTATTAGTCATTAATTTATCGAAAAAAGCAAATGATGGAAGAACAAGAACTTACAGAGGTTCTGATATTATACCCGGAATTTCTCCTCCTAAAACATTATACAGATATGCGTTTGACCGTCAGGTTATACAAGATATAACTGTTACTTTAAGAATGAAAGATTCACTGAATAATATTTCTGGTGATCCTGGATTTAGAAAAATAAAGTTAAAATTTGATACCATTCAAATTTATGATCCAATTACTAATGGTACAAAAGATTCTATTATTAGAGATTCATTATTCTTAGATGATTGGGATTGTAATGGTTCTAGTAGTGTAACATTAAGTTTTACTCGTCCCGATGCATTTGGTTTAAGTCAAGATGGTAAAATTTGTCCTAACTTTAAATCTGGTTCTTCAGGTGGAGATCCTCAGTTAATTTTTAATAGAAATGGTTATTTAGATTCTGCAAGAACAGATCAAGGTGCGGGTATTTTGCCTTCTAGTGATAGAACAATGTTATTAATTAATTATGATTCATTACTAGATAGAAATGACAATACACCTTGTAAATTAGATAATTTTGTGGATTGGTCTGGCACAAATCCTGATCCATTAAATCCTGGTGGTTTAACCATGCCTATGATGTATAAAGCAGTAAATTATCCTCCTCAACCGCCTAGACAATGGAGTAGTTCTGCTGGAACAAAAGCTTGGTTACATTATTGGCCAAGTGGACCTACTGGTGGTGGTGTTAATAACATGCCTGTAGATCCTAAAGGTTGGATTACATTAGGTTTAATAGTTGGAACAGGATGTTTTTCTCCTACCAATTGTACTTTACCTTCTTGTGTAAGTGATACAGTTTGGTATCATCATTTCTTTAGATTTATTGAATTAAATGCAAACTTTACTATCGAAAATTTTGCTTATGAAATACCTAATCCTCCACCTTTCTGTTACCTAAGAGGAAGAGGAGATGATGTAGTATTCCATTATTACGATTCTATACAAGATAATGTAATTGCCGATGTTTGGGATTGGGGTGATGGAACTGCAACAGTAGATTCATTTTATTACCAACCAGAAGAAGATATTCCATTTAATAGAATTAGATACATATTTAATTCAAATGACCTTCCATGGACGCTATCAAGTACACAATATTTCCCTGTTGGATTAAGAATTTCTGTTGATACAGTTATCAATAAAATTTATCGTTGTGATGATTTAAATAAAGTTTTTCCACCACAAAGAATAGATACTATCATCACACATCGCGATTCAAGTTTAATGTTTACTCCTATTCACCATAAATACTTAAAAACTACTTTTGAACAAATGGTAGTTGGTGGAAATGGTCAATTAGAACGAAGAGGTGATATAACACCTGTACTTCATAACATGGTAACAAATAGTTATTTTAAATGTGAAAACAGAATAACTAAATATATTGTAATTGGAGTAATTGATACTTTTGATATTAAAAATGCAGCAGGCGACTGGGATACAGTATTCTGTCAAGGAGAAACGGTTTATTTCTATGATTCAATAAGGTACTGGTATCCATCATCTAATTGTTCAAGACCTTTAAATATTCCAGCTAATGAAAATGATTTATTGAATAATGACCATGGAGATATGCATAATTGGGCTTATACAAAAGACAATTATCCATTAGATTCAATTCAAACAAATGTTACTTACGATTTAACTGATTATTTAATTTTCCCTGGTATAACTGCTGTTTGTCCTATTACTCACAATAATTTAAGAGTTGTTGGTACTGATTTTTATGGTAGTCCAGTTGTTCGTTGCTTTAAAAACAGAAATTATTTCCATGAACGTATTTATTGGGATTTTGAATCTGATGGTGTAATTGATGCCAATGGACCATTTAGAGTTACTAATCCTGTTACTCATCAATACCCTAAATATGGTAGATATAAAGTATCAATGATTTCAATTGATAGTATTGGCCGTTGGGATACTTGTTTCCAATATGTAAACGTTGTAAAACCAATTGCAGCTATTCAAGCTAAAGATCTTTACATATGTGGAGATAACTTTACTTTCAAAGATTCTACTACAATTCTAGATGATTATTGGGCTACTACTGGTATAGATTCTTTAGATAGAATTGCTTCTTGGAAATGGTGGTTTGGCGATAGAAAATATTATCCTTTAGCACCACAATCTATTTTGAAAAATCCTGTTTATGATTATAGAAAAAATGGTAAATATACTTTACGTTTGGCTATAAGTACTGAACAGGGTTGTACTGATACTGCTTTTAAAGATATCTTTATCAGTGGTCCTCGTCCTCATTTAGTTATTATTGACGATACGCTTGGTTGCGCACCTCACAGAGTTAGAATAGTAAGTATTCCTGAACGTGAACCTTGGGCAAGTGCTAAAGATACACCAACTAAATTTACTGTTATTTTCTCAGGTAGAGCAGATAAAGCAGAAAAAGATATTATGTATTCAGTAATTGATACTGCAACTTTCTATTATGATCAACCAGGAACTTTCTATATTTCTGCTATTGCATATGATAATCCTAATGGTGCAGGTGGTGTTTGTAAGCCAGTAATAACACCAGATACTGTTGATGGTTTTGAAAAACCAATTAGAATAACTGTAAATGTGCCTTACAAAGTAGATTTCTTAAGTTCTAGAGATACAGTCTGTGTTGGTGAAGTATTTACTATATCTAATCTATCAGACAGAGATACCATTAATAGATACAGAATGGACGTATTTGATGGTAAATACAATGCAAGGTTAGATTCAATATTGAAAACTAATTATATTGCTGATACATCTTGGCAATATAGATTTAACAATGTTGGTCAATATAAATTAGTATTAAACTCTACTAGATTTAATAAAGGATTCTCTCCTTGTTCATATCAAGATACCATTGCTATGGTAGCAACTAAAGCTAAAGCAGATTTTACTGGTTCTTCACCAAGTGAAGCTACTTATAGAGTTATTAATACTTCGGATACTTCATTGTCTGATAAGTATACTTGGAAAATATATAATTTAGATGGTACATTATTAAATGGATTTCCAATTGATTTTGATGAATCAAGTCCTTTAAATAATAAACTATTTGAATTCTATGACCTTGATTCGACTAAATCGTTTAATGTTTGTATCATAGCAGATGTTGCTGGAACTCATTCATGTCCAGATTCAGTTTGTAAAATAATTGAAATTATTGTACCAAAAAGCAAATTAAAAATACCTAATGTATTCACGCCTAATGGTGATAATGTAAATGATGTATTTAAAATTGATATTTCTGGTTTCAAAAAATACAGTTTAGTTATTTGGAATAGATGGGGTAACAACGTTTTTGAAAGCGGTAATCCTGATGTAATGTGGAATGGTAAAACTAATAACGATGGAGGCGAAAACCCTGCAGGAACTTATTATTACCTATTCAATTATCAATTAAGAGGTGAAGAAGAACACACAGTTCGTGGTTCAATAACACTGATTAGAGAATAGTTTTAAACACTTAAATATTAAAAAAAGCTGCTTCAAGTAAAATTGAAGCAGCTTTTTTTATGTTATTTAGTAATTTTTGTGATTGTTTTATTGAATAAATAAAGCATTTATTTCTTCATTATTGATTACACGATTATAAATTTTCACGTCATCAATTGCTCCTTGAAAATAATAATATTTACCATAACCACCACCATTTCCTATTATAAAATGCTTGTCTGTATTTGCAAATTCTTCGTTGTTTTTGTTGTCAAAGGTTGCTTGTAATACTCCATTGTTATAAACTTTTAATTGATTGCCATTGGCAATAAAAACAATGTGCTGCCATGAGTTTAATTGAATAGGGGCTGAAGCATTTAATGGATCTATTCCATAAACTGTATTTGTTCCATTTATATTCCAATTGTCAAAATTAAAATATTGCTTATTTCTAAAATGATTATCAATACTGTATTCAAATCCACCGTAAGGACTACGTTTACTTAATATGGCACATGGTTTAAGTGTATCTTCTAAATTTACCCAGCAACTTATACTAAATATTGCATTGGTAATAGATGCAAGGTTTAAATCGCCAAAATCAACTATAGCCGAATCACTCCTGTTTAAATAAATTGCTTGGTTTGCTTGCAGTTTTCTGTCTTGTATGAATATAGTTTTTGTGTTCATTCCTTCCGTATTACTTATAGTTTCAAGGTAGGAGTTACTAAAAGGAATATTTACCACTAAACCATCGTTTAAATTAATAACATTTTCTTTTGGTGTAATTTTTTCTGAAGTACAAGAGGCAAAAATACCTAAACAGTATATTAAATATAAGGAGTTTTTCATATTGCAATATGAAACGAAATTATTTCATTTTTATTATACGTATTTTTTAATATTCATTTTCATAAATAATA
>CAIUQQ010000297.1 GCA_903901345.1 uncultured Bacteroidota bacterium
CTTTTAATAATGTAAATATGTTACAAGGTGGATATACAAATAATGTATTATCACTTGATGTGCCTACTTAAGATAATACTCTTCATAAATTACCCCTATCCCAAGTTCTTTTGCCAATGCAATTTCTAAAAATGCTCCCTTGCTCATGTAATAATTTGACAAAATATATATAGTATCGCAAGACATTAATGCGACAATACATTCCCTCATATATGCTTCCCAAGATTTGTCGTGATTGTGTGGTAATTTCATTGGGTTTACTACTACATCATAACCCTGCAATTTTAGTTTATTTTCTGCTATTTCAAATAGCTTATAGGCTTCTTCTTCAATGCCAGTAATCTTACCACTAATGTAAATTTTCATTTTTTTTATTTTTTGTATGTAAAAGGTTGACCACTATAATCAATTGCCAAATAAAAAAACTCCTTACATTCACAACTAATTCGTGTTCGCCAAGTTTTATTTTTATTGCATTTATCCAAGTATTTTAATTCTTTATCATTGTATTGCTTTTGACAATAAGGGCAGTTAAATTCTGTTTTTGTATAATCAATAAAAAAGTTTTTAAATTCTATCATATTTTTAATTCTGATTCGATTACTTTTTCAATTAGTTTTACTAAATTTTCAACAACTTCTCCTTCAAGGCTTGAAAATTCATCTTTATACTTTAGTTCTAATCCGCCAATTTTAATTTCAATTGTCATATATATTTTTATGTATTTAATACTGATGTTAAGCCTAATTTGTCAATTAGTTCTAAATACTTTGTTTGGCAAACATTCTTATCATATTTGTTTGCCAAATTTTGATTGTATGGCAATTTTAATTGGAAATCTGTTTTCCAAAAGTGTTTCTCCCTATCTTCTTTAATCACTCCTGCGTTATGATAGATGTAGCAACTATCCCACTTTTTAATATCATCCTTAGACCATAAGAAATCTAAATTCTTATCAATAATGGTATCAAACCCGAATGCCCAAGCGTTCCATAAAATGCACCACATATCGGCACACCAAATTTGTATATCGTTCTTTTGAATGTTGTTTTCTTTGTTTTTTTCATCAAT
The DNA here is from genome assembly GCA_903901345.1 of uncultured Bacteroidota bacterium. Lineage (GTDB taxonomy): Bacteria > Bacteroidota > Bacteroidia > UKL13-3 > UKL13-3 > JAAFJM01. The sequence continues at coordinate 1,072 of CAIUQQ010000297.1, forward strand.
ATAATTTGTTATTTCATAGAATAGATTTTCACAATCTATTTCTACTTTGTGCCAAAACAACCAATTAATTGAGTGCATAATATATTGGCATCCACCACTTTGAGATTGCTTGTCTATTGCTACTTGTGGGTGTAATCCAACAATTGAAAACATATAGTTGACAATATCCTTATCCCTATCTAATAAATAATTATAACCTAAATAATTCTCCGTATCTGAAACTAACCAAGAATGTTCATCAATATTCAAATCTTTCTGTAAAAATGTAGGTTTTTTGGTAAACATAATGTCGCAATCGTGGTAGAATATTACTTTTTCAAATAGATAAGGAAACTCTTTCCAATGTTTTTTTAGACAATGGGGTCTTATGCTTGAAACATATTTAGGTGGCAAACTGCGAGTATCTTCGTAATAGAAAAACTTTACAAGTTTAAACTTATTCTCTATTTTTTTAACGTTTGCCAAGTTCTTAAAATGTGCATCACTTTTAGAATTTATTGCCCAAAGCACTTGTATTTCATGATAAAATGGTATTTCTACTTGATAAAAGTTATTTAACATCACTTCTACTTGCCATTGAAAATATTTAGTGTAAGGTTGGCAACAAATTAGTATATCAACTTTTTTATCTATTATCATAATTTATTTTTTAAATTGTTCATGCCAATAATCTCTTGCAGTATCTGATTTAGCACCTTTTGTAAATACCATTTCAGTATCTGGTGCTTTTTCATTTTATTTTAATTGTTGAATAAATTCAATTACTTCTTCTGGAATACCAATTGCAAATTTCAAAATAAAGATGTTTGTGTTAAAAATGGTTTTAATCTTGCTTCACAAATTTTTATATATTCACTACTCATTTC
>CAIUQQ010000298.1 GCA_903901345.1 uncultured Bacteroidota bacterium
TTGGATTTTAAACAAAAAATACGAATAGAAAATATGGTAACGAAAAAGTTTTTAATAATTAATTTTGATACATATAGTTTGATATCAATTGGAGGATTGAAGTCAAGAAATATAATTTTATGGTGTTTGTTAATTGGAAGTATTTCAGTGAAAAGTCAAACTACTGTTTTTAGTGAAAATTTCAATGTATCAAAAGGGAGCAGTTATTCAAATACTGCTGGAGCAATTGGCACAAGTACAATTTGGAATATGACGAAGTTTGGAGCAGATTGGGGCGCAAAAATAGATGCTAATAGTTTAGATTTAACCAATGATGCGGATACTATTACCAATGTAAGTGGTTATGCTTTTGGTTACACTCCACTTTCAAGTTTTAGTGCACCTTATAACTCTATATTATCTGCGAATGCAGGAATTATTAATTGGTCATTTAATTTAAAAACCAATAGGACAACAACGGCATTGGCTGGATTTAATTCAATTACTTATGGCATTGCCATGGTTTTAGTTGCTACAAGCAATACTCCAAATACTTTGGGCAGTGGTTATGCAGTAATAATGGGAGGAGGAACAAGTAATAATATTGCATTGATTTATTTTACTGGTGGTTTACAAGGAACCAAAACAATTATAGTTAATTATGGAGGAGATACACTAAAAACATTAAATAATTCCATGAGTGTTCAGGCTAGTTATAATCCATCCAATAATTTATGGATACTTTCAAATAGAGATGATGGAAGTTCAGTATTTGCTGATCCTTTAACAGGAATATTCACTTCAGTGGGTTCAGGAACCAATAGCAGTGGTGTAAATACTTCCATGACTTATTTTGGTGCTTATTGGCAAGGTTCAACGGCCGCCAACCAAAAATGTTTTATAGATAATATTACTGTTTCAGAAATTGTTTACACACATTTTTATTCAAAAGCTACAGGAAACCTGAATGATTTATCTAATTGGGGTTCAAATACTGATGGAACAGGAGCTAATCCAATTAATTTTACAAGCATTAATCAAGTTTTCAATATCAGGAATAATGCTACTCCAACCATTGGTGCCGCTTGGGTTGTAGCTGGAGCAAATTCGAAAATAATAGTTGGAAATGGCACAAATGCATGCAATTTTACTATACCATCAAGCTTTAGCGTAACAGGAATAATTGATGTGGCGAATAGTGGAATATTGACTTTGCAAAATGCTATATATCCAACATTTGGAACCTTAGCACCTACCAGTACTATTGTATATGATGGTGCAATGAGTCAAACTATTAATGCGGCAACTTATGCTAATTTAACTATTCAAAATAATGGTGCTACAAAGTTATTGGGCGGAAATATTGTGGTGGGGAACAGCAATACATTTACATTAGCAGCAGGAGTTATATTAAATGCAGGAACTAATTTATTGTCTTTTGGAACCAATGGAAATGCGGTTATAAATGGAGTGTTGCAAACAGCAAATACTGCTGGTTTTTCAGGTACTGCCATCACTACCATTTCAAATTTAAACACTCCAACCATTACAATTGGAAGTATATCTACCATTGTATATAATTCAGCTTTGTTACAAAATATTACTGGAGGAACATTTGCAAATATTCAAATTAGTAATGGTGCTGCTGCCAAAAATGCCATTGCAGATTTAACACTTGGAGCTAGCAATACATTTACCTTAGATGCCGGTGTTACCTATAATGCCAATACCTATAATATGAAATTTGGAACGCTAGGAACTGTGAATATAAATGGTATTTTCCAAACTGCAAATACCTTTTCAGGTGGATTTTCAGGTGGTTTAAATTCAGCAATTGTTAGTTCAAATACGCCAACAATAAATTTAAATACAGGCTCTACTGTTGAATATTCTTCTGCGTCCACACAAACAATTTCTACAGCAAATAGCAGCGGTTCAAATGGTACTTTAACTTATTATCATTTATTGATTTCAGGAATTACGGGAACTAAAACATTTAATGTAAACCCTAAAATTGATACAGGAGGATCATTCACGATAAATGCCAATTGCATTGTTGATTTAGCTTCAACTCAAATGGATTTTGGCATGGGGTGTAGTGCTACTATTTTAGGAACTATAATAACACAGAAAGCTCTTGGAGGAATAAGTGGCAGCAACTCATCGGTTTTAAATGCTAAAAATAGTCCTGCCATTTTATATGGAGCTAATTCTACCATTGTTTATAATGGAACGGGAGGTAGTCAAGCCATTGCTGCTATAAGTTATTCAAATTTGTCCATAGCAGGTTCTGGCAATAAAAATTTAAACGGAGATGTAACAGTAAATGGATTATTGTCTCTTACTAATAAACTAGTAATAGGTGCAAATACGTTGACATTGAATGGTACATTTTCTGGAATTGATACAAGTTCAATTACCGGTTCAGCTAGTTCTAATTTAACACTAACAGGTTCGGCCAAAATATTGAATTTTGACCAAAAAACTTCAGTAACTAGCTCATTGAAAAACTTGATTATTTCGGGCGTAAATACCATGACATTAGGAAATAGATTAAACATTGTTGCCGGTAGTGCCTTTGGAACAGTAACAGTTGGTGCTGGCGCAATATTAGTTACTGGAGGATTTTTAACTTTAAAGTCGGATGCATTAGGAACTGCTTGTATTTTAAATTCAGCGGGAGCTATTTCAGGTAATGTAAATGTAGAAAGGTTTATATCAAGTGCTGGAAGAAGGTATCGTTTTTTATCCTCGCCAGTTCAATCGCAAACCATTGCTAATTGGATGAAACAATTTTATGTAACGGGTCCATGTACTACAGCACCTTCAGCATTGGGAGTTATCAATGATCAAGGATGGCATGCCTCACAAAACAATATTTCAAATCCAGGAGTTTACCATGCTTCTACCAATCCAAATGCAGTAAAATTTACCTCCATTAGAACCTATGATGAAACTGTAATTGGCAGCTTAGACAATGGTTTTACTGATGTTTTAACAAGTACTATTTTAAGTCCAGGAAAAGGATTTAAAGCTTTTATTAGAGGTTCAATTGGAGTAGGAACTGGTCAATTAAATGGATCTGTTACGAGTCAAGATTCACTTACACTTTCATTAACAGGAACGTTGAATCAAGGCGATATTAATGCATTGCCTACGTTCACATCAACAAGCACAGCTGCTAATGATGGATGGAATTTAATAGGAAATCCTTATGCATGCGCTTATAATTTAAAAGCTCAAAATGATTCAGTTCAAAGTTCAAACTTTAGCAATGTAAATACAACCATGCATATTTACAATGCAGCTTCAGGAGGTTATAATTCCTATAATGCAAATGGAGGAGTTGCTAATGGTAATTTTAAATTTGGAATAGTTCCATCGGGTTCCGCATTTTTTATACAAGTAACAAGTTCTCCAATATTTATTTTTAAAGAAAAATTTAAAACATCAACCGCTCCAGGTGGCATATTACACAAAACAGCTAACACAAATGAATTTGAAATAATTTATTCAAAAGATTCCACTGAAAGCGATTATTTAACAGTAAAAATGTATGACAATGCTGCATTGAATTATGATGCTTTTGATATAAAAAAATTTAGAAATGATAACTTAAATTTAGCCGCTTTTGGATTAGATTTAATTGATTTGGCAGCAAGTGTAATTCCACCGGTAAATGGAGAAACAAGAATTAAGTTAAATGTAGAAGCTAATTTAATTGGCAAGTACCAATTTGAATTTACCAATATGGATAATTTTGATGCTGGAGTTTCTGTTAATTTACTTGATAAATATACCAATAAAACAACCAATGTAAAAGTCAATACTAAATATGAATTTGACATGGGTGCGGCCGAAAACCAATGGGGTAAAACCCGTTTTGAATTAATATTAAAAGGTAAAGCTAGTTCAAATATTATTGAAAATGCAGCAGTTTTTACAAGTTTTTCTGTCTATCCAAATCCAGCTACAAATATACTAAATATAAGTATTAATAATGCTAGTATTAACAATGCTAAAGTGAGTATTTATACTATTTCTGGTCAACAAATAATGAATTCAAATATGAGTAGTAATAATATTCAATTAAATATAGAAAGTTTGAGTAAAGGAGTATATTTTGTAAATATAATTAACGAAAATGGATTTAATAAATCAGTTAAATTTGTGAAGTAGCCGAGTTACGAGTTAACGGGTTTCGGGTTGCGAGTTACGAGTTATGGGTAAAAAAAAACTAATTCTAAACATACAGAAACACATAAAAAAACTCGCAACTCGTAACAAAAACAACTCGCAACTCGAATTTGTCCTCGGTTAGTGTCCTCATCAATCCGAATTTCAAGCAAATAATTTTAAATAAAAACCTAATTTCGAGCCATGTGTTTTTTTACTGCAACTATAAATAATAAAGCAAATCATAATTCATTCAATATTCACGAAATTGATGTTGGTGACGCTGCGCTATAACACCAA
>CAIUQQ010000299.1 GCA_903901345.1 uncultured Bacteroidota bacterium
GCAAGTTTTTTTTGTTTACTTTACATTTATTTTTTCCAAAAGTAAAGTATCGGTTTTTATTTTTTATGGTACTAAATAATCAATTTTAAACATGGTACTTTGTAACCATATATGGTCATAAAGTACCAGGAGATTATAGTTACTAAAAAAACTTAGCATTTGATTATAAATAGATTACAAAAAATGCCTATAGAAGTAATAATTTTTACTTTACCCTGACTAAACTTCCTCATATTATTGAAAACACTTAAAATAAAAAAAATTATGAATTACACAGGAAACGAAGATCATGCTATTTCATTAGCAGATGCTGCTGAACTAACAGCCCGTTATCGCGCTCAATTTAGCGCAGAAACATTTTACATTAAAGGAGAGTATTTTGGAAAAAATGCACTTAATTCGTTGCTTAACCAAACTGGTTGTGTAGGTGCCCGCATGTACTATGGTTTAAAAGCAGACCAAACCCAATGTTTGGTAATAGTTGGTGTAGATTCAAACGGCAATGACATGACCACTGGTGAAATTATGGAAATGGGATTACCTTGCCCTGTTACTTGTTCAGTTGATAACGCCTTAAATTGCTAACCTTTTTCGATATATTACTCAATTTAGCCTGCCTATCCTCATTCATCGTGGGGATAGGTTTGTATAATAATTATGTTTATCAAACCAAAGTTTTTTTTTATTTTATTACCATTTCTTTGTTTATTCAAATTGCCCTTGATTATTGTTATATCAACAAAATTAATAACATCATTTTTTTTAATCTATTCAATATTTTATTTTTTTTATACTGCAGTTATGTTTTTACTAAACATATTGTAAATAATATTTTCATCATTATTTTTTTATCTCTTACGATGTCATGGCTATTTTATATAAAAGGTATATATGCATTTAATATTTATGTATTTATTCTTTGTTCGCTATTTACATGTGTTACCAACAGTATTCTAATTTTAAAATTGGTAAAAAAAGACGATTTATTGTTTAACAATCCACAATTTTACATCAGTGCTGGATTACTTGTCTTTATGTTTTCCATGTCAGCCCCTTTATTGTTAATGAACTATATGGTTATTCATAATTTTAAAATATTAGGAAAATATTATACGGTATTTAGTTCAATTGTTACCGTTATAGTTAACCTTTTTTACATCAAAGCCTTTTTATGCAGCAAGAAATAGATATCTTAATCATGATGTTAGTTGCATCTGCTATGATGTTATTATTATCGGGCTTTTTTGTGTATGTGGTAATAGTATACCAACGAAGACTCCGCAATAAACAACTGGAACAATTTAATATGGTAATGGAAGCGCAAGAAGCTGAACAAGGGCGCATAGCCCGCGACTTACACGATCAGCTAGGGCCAACTTTATCTGTTATTAAAATGCAAATGGATGCCATTAGCATTGATGGACTAAATGAAATGGATGTACAAATGAAACATGATATAACCAGACAAATGGAACATGCCATCAACGATTTAAGGAGCATAGCCCATAACTTGATTCCTAAAACATTTTCCGAGTATGGTTTTATTAAATCGTTAAACTATTATATTTTACGTGTTAAAGAATTTAACAATATATACATTACCCACTCCTTACCAAATTGGGACACCCCCATAGACCGTAATTTTGAAATTACTTTATTCAGAATTTTACAGGAACTGTTTCAAAATACCTTAAAACACGCCAAAGCACAGCACATACATTTAAATATGTACATTGAAAACAAGGTACTTACATTACATTATACCGATGACGGAGTGGGAATGAATGAAAATAGTGATATTAGCAAAGGAATTGGACTTAATAATATGGCCAATAGAACAGTGGTGTTTGATGGTAGTATGAAATTAAACAAACAATTGTTAAGCGGATTTGAAATAATATTTACTTTTAATCTAACCCCTCATTATGTCAAATAATAAACCTTGGGCACTCATAGTTGACGACCACCCTATGTATAGTGCAGGATTAAAAAATGCACTTTCCAAAACCTATAAATTTGATAAAATAGAAGAAGCATCAAACGGAAAAGCTGCCGTTGATATGATAAAGATTAATCCTAAAATTGATGTAATTTTTATGGATATAGACATGCCCATCATGAATGGCGTTGAAGCTTCTAAATTAATATTGGAGTATAATCCTCAAATAAAAATAATAGTTACCACCATGTTTAGTGAGCCTAAGTATATTAAACAAATGGTGCAACTAAATGTAATTGGATATTTACTCAAAGACAGCAATTTAGGGGAAATTACCAAGGCCCTAGATATGGTGCTAGATAACCAACAATATTACAGCCCTAAAGTACAAGCACTGATATTAGATGCTTACAAAGAAATTGATAAAAGAAAAAAAACAAACACCACGCAAGATGAAATAACCAACAGCCAAAAACAGGTATTAGCATTACTATGTCAACAACATTCTAATGCAGAAATAGCTAAAAATCTAGATATTTCGGAATTAACCGTTAAACGACATAGGCATGATTTAATAGAAAGAACAGGCTCAAAAAACCTTGCAGGATTGATTATTTATGCCATTGAAAACAATATATATTCCATTAAAAAAACCACCTATCCGTTGAGTTAGCGAAGCGCTCTACGGATTTTAAATGAATTTAGTGTCTCTGACACGGGCTAATTAAGATAATCTATCATTAACAAACCTTTTTCTTTACTGTAATAATCAATACCACTAGAATATACATACTCCCATTCGTTTCTTACTATTCCTGCTCTTACAGGATTTTCGTGCAAATATTTTATTTTAGACTCTAAAATGTCTGAAGATGAACATTCAATAGGATGGTTTTCTTGTTGCCAAAACTGATAGTTTTCATTTCGTTTATTTAGTTCGCCAGCTTTCTTGAAAATCCATAACATCCAGTTTCTCCTACTTTCTCTATTATTTTCTGAGATTGTTTTAATTATATTGATTGAAGTATATTTTTTGAAATCTCTAAGAATATCAGAAAGTTTATATGTTTCTCTTGCTGATATTATTAAATGAATATGATTACTCATTAGGCACCAAGCATGAATATTTAAGCCTTTTTTATGTTGGCAAAATTTTAAACTATCAACTACAATGTCAGCATAAACAGATCTTGTAAAAACATCTACCCATTCAACAACTGAAAATGTAACAAAGTGAATTGCATTTTGATTTCTAATTTGATATCCATTATCTGACATTTTTCAAATTTATTGTTTATTTATTAAAAACGAGTCTGAAGACTCTTTACTCATTTAAAATCCGTAGTCCCAGCCCGCAATGGCTTGGCTTCAGACTACGGACAGTAGGGTTAAGCGACTAACGGGGTGTTATTGCCAAAAAGTTTTTAGAAAATCTTCTTGTTTTTCGTAATACTTATTCAAAATCCGATCTTTTTCTATTAAAATATTTTTGTAATCTTGTTTTGATGCCAACATTTCATTCAATCTAAAATTTAGCAAATCGGTATAATAAACGGTTAAATCACTTAAAACAGTTAGTATTTGTTCGTTTTTATTTTCGCTTATTTCTAATTTATTATACCACGAACAATAATGATAAAAAAGTGGTATCGACCTAAAATTAAATTGATTGTTATAAATAGAATAAGTAAAATAAATTACAAAATAATATTCTGCTACTGGTATTTTTCCTTTTCTAAGTGTAAGAATGTTTAAAGGGTTCTCTGGTTTGTAAAAATTTGTTAACTGTATTTTTGAATTATTTTTGCAATAGGTATAAATGTTACTTAAGTAATTTAAAGTATCAGTATTTGTTAAAAGTGGATTTCCAAATAAATTCAAAGATTCTAATATGGCTAAATCTTGGCTTTGCTTGTCGGTGTTTTTTAAATAATTATTTACATTTTTCCAGTACAAAGGTTCATAAAGAATTTTATCTATCTTTTCTCTGTCTGTTAAATTAGTTTCTTGTTTTTCAATGAATGGGGTTGAATTTATTTCGTAGTTAACAATGCTAATATTTGTAGTTAGCACATTGGTTTTTTCAAAGTTTTTAAGCGTATAATTTATCTTAATATTTAACTGTTCAGGAAAAGAAATTTTACCATTAAACTCATTGAATATTTCTGTAATCGAAATGCTATCAATAATACACAAGCTTTTATCGTTAATGGCCAATAGTGTTGATTTCTGAGGCTCGAATATATTTAGTTTTATCTTTTTTATATTCAATGTTTTTTGTCCAACCCAAATTGAACAGTTGAATATTTTTCGTTTAAATTTTTCGTTTGGAACAATACTGTATTCAACTATTTTCTCAGTGCCATTAAATGAACATGAAATTACTTTTTTTGTTACATATTTCAATTCATTGAAATCATATAATGGAACAATTGGGAATATAGAACTTGTGCTATTGTCAATATTTAACAAATCAAAATTTAGCAATAGATTAGATAAATCTAAACTAGAGATGAATCCTTGATTCAGTAAAGAATCAAAAAAAGCAAACCGGCCATTTTCTATACTTAAATTTTTAAATGTATTTGGTTTTAACACCGAAGAATAAAAGCCTTCAATGGCTTCATAAATTTGATTTTGGTTGGAAGAGAACAACCTGTAAAACGATTTTACATTCAAAGAATTTGATTTGTTCTGTTTTAGTTTTTCAATAAAATCGGTAAATAAAGTATTGTAATTTACGTCCTTTATTACAACTTCGTTCAGTTCATTTTCCGATTTTTCTATTAATATTTTAGTATGTTTAAAGCCATAAATATTGATAGTTTTACTTTTATATCCTATACATTTTATCAATAATTGAACATTTAAAGTATCGTTACTACTATACTTAAACTCGCCTAATTCATTGGTAAAAGCTACTACTTTGTGGTTTGAATTGTTTGTGATTGTTGCATAACCAATTGGCTCTAAATTCACTAAATCTAACACCACTCCTTCTATGCTATGCTGCGCATACAAATTCATAAAAAACAAAATTTGAAGGGTAAAAAGAAGGAGTTTTTTCATGTGTTATAATGGTTTTATATCCTTAATAATAATGCATCTTCTATCTTTTGAAATATAATAATACAAACTATTTGAAAAAAATAAAGGAGGAGTATTCATAGAGTTAAATTCATTGATGATGGCATAATTTTCAATAATACAATCTGTAAGTAAATTATACGATAAATATTTGTATAAACTGTCCTCATAATATAGAAGTTTAACAATATTGTTTTTTACACTCATATCTAAAATTGAATATTTTGATTCAAAACCTAAAGGCATTAACGGATTAACTTTAGCTTTTATAAATGGAAAATTCAAGAAGACTATTTTTTTTGTTTTATGGTTTACCAATTCGTTGGTAACAGTATTCATTAAGTAGTTACCATCTAAAACGTATTGAGCAAAGTCATGTCCTAATTTTTGTTCTCTATGCAATGTTGGAAATACCAAACAATTGGAAGTATCTAAACAAAGGTTTTCGTTTAATTGACACTTACATATCCATTTATTATCTAATCTATTATTGTCAAAATTGTTTTTAAAAACATTGATCCAAAGCGAATCATTTATGATACTAAAGCCTGTTTCATCAAAGTTATATGCTGCACTATATAATTTAGCGGATAATGGATAAATGGTAGGATTAGTCATTCCTTTTTTATAAACCAATAAAGATATTACGTGGTTTAAAAAAGTATCTGGTTTGTTTTTGTATAGTTCGAATTCTACAAAATAAGAATGTAGCATCAAATAGATATTTTTATCATCAACAAAAAAGCTGGTAATTTCAACCGGAATATTTGAGCTAGAAGAAAAATATAATTGTTCCATCGCAATTAGTTTTTCATTACTACCATTAAAATTTTTTCTATAATGCTCGTCTAAAATTTTTCTGTTTAAATTGATGCTGTAAGTAGTTGAATTGAATAAGTTAGTAATATCTAAACTATTTGTTCTTTTATTAAGCAGGTACAATTTATTGTCTTTGATCAAACACTTAATATTTTTGTCAAAGTAAAAATTCAAGTTTATTGAATCTCCGCTTTCAAAACTTTGTTCATTTAAAGTATCAATTTTGCTTTCTATATCTTTTAAATTACAACCCAAAAATTGAGACTTGTTTTTGAATGCGGTTATA
>CAIUQQ010000300.1 GCA_903901345.1 uncultured Bacteroidota bacterium
AGTTTTGCAAAGTCGTTTTAATGAAGCTACTGATGTAGCTATTGAACTATCAGACCTATCTATTCAATTAGAAGCAGTTACTGTATCTAATGTATAGAAATAAAAAATTACTTGAAATTATGATTTATTTTATTTTATTTACCAACCAATTAAAAAAGAAAAACGTATTGCTTTCTATAAAAATAAATAATTAAACTAAATAAATAATGAAAACTAAATCTACAAATTATCTTTTTAAGCCAATATTATTATTATTGGTTTTGTCCTTGTTCTATGTAAATAGCAAGGCTCAGTATGCTTATAGTTCTTTTACTAGAACTTATGTAAGTGCTTCGGATGCTTCTGTACAATGTGTTGATTTCAATACTTGGAGAGCTACTTTAACAAGAACAGATTACACCATTTGCAGACTAACAAATGGTACTACTACTTTTGTTTGTTCTACTGCAGTTTCAGTTCAAGCTATGGCAGATTATATGCGTACAAGTGTTGTGTCTTCACCTATTCTTTCATGGACAGATGGAGCTAATATTTGGAGTATAGCTGGTACTTGTGGTTCTGGTATTGAAATTAGTGTAAAACCATCTGCTGGTTCTTGTGCATGTGACAATTCAACATCAATTGGAACTTTAAGACCATGTATTAATACTGGAAATCCAAATTGGGGAGGTGTAGGAACTGCAACATGTTCTGGCCCAACTCAAGATATTACTTTGGAATTTGGTTGGAATTTTTCTGTAGGACCACCACAACCACCCATTGCTAATTTTTATGCACCCGATACCGTTTGGATCAATAGCCCTGCAACTTTAATTAATACATCAAGTTTCCAAAGCAGAGTATTCTGGGATTTACCAGGCGAAAACCCTTTACAACCGGGTTACTATCGTCAGGCTGGTTATATTGATACTGCAAAATATTATAACAACATTACTTATACATTTACTTCTCCAGGTTTAAAACTAGTAAAATTATTAGCAGTAAATAATTTAAAAAGAGATTCATTGCGTGATTCAATTTATAAATACATTTATGTAGATACTCCTAGTCAAAAACCTCGTGCCGATTTTATTACCTTTAAACGTATTATGGGTATAACAGAAGAAGCTCCTTTTATTGATTTATCGAGCAACGGACCTACTCAATGGGATTGGACAATAGATCCTCCTTGTATCAGTTGTATCACCGATCCAAGTAATGGAATAGCCAATTATTTTATAACAGGAACTGGCCAACCAGGACAAAACGTAGCAAGTCCACGATTAGCCGCTTTTGACCCAGGTCAGTTTAAAGTTTGTTTGCGCGTTTGGAACTTACGAGGCATGGATTCTATTTGTAAAACAGATTACATAAAAGTAGTAGAAGGAAATTATATGTGTTCGGGTTCAGGCGGATTTGTAAGCACAAAAGACGAAGGATTTTTATACGGAATCAGTGGCCCTTACCAAACTTATGCGCGTAGCAGCTGGCCAAGTAACTGCCCTGGATTTACCATTGCACCTTGTGCCGATTCCATTACATTATATGTAGAAAGAATTAAAATGTGGCCAACAGATAGTATTGAAATTTTCAATGGCCCAACAACTGCATCACCAAGAATTACTGCTATTGGAGCAAGTTCATCAGGACAAATTCCATTAACTACAGCACAGTCTATTATTAAAGGAGGAAGTTCAATAAGCTTTAAATACAAACCAGGAACTGGTGCATTGCCATCAAATTACGATTCTGCATCGTTTATTATTAGATGGAAAGCAACTCCTGCAAGTTATCCAAAACCAATTTCAAGAATTGATATTTCAGATACAGTTTATTCAAATCAATTGATTTCATATAAAAACAAATCAACAGGAACATTGATGAAATACAGCTGGGATACAGATGGAAATGGTGTGTATGATTCAACCACTGCTAGTCCAACACGTACTTTTTTAATTACAGTTCCTACTTTAAAAAACATTTGTATTGTAACTTATAACTGTGTTGGTTCAGATACTTCTTGTAAACAAGTAGCATTTTTACCAGTAAATCGTCCACCAATTGCACGTTTTACAGCTGATAAATTCTTAGGATTTAACACCGATACATTTAACATGATAGACCAAACTGCTAACGGTGTTTCAGGTTGGAGATGGACATTTATACCAGGTGCAGTTCAGTATTTAAACGGAACAACACAAAACAGTCAAAGTCCACAAGTACGCTTAACTAGTCCAGTTCCTTATACCATTCGTTTAACAACTACCAATGCATTTGGAATAGATTCAATTACTAAAACTGCATTTATAAATGTAAGTGCTTATCAAACTCCAGGAACAGGAACAGTTTTCTCAACCATTGCAGATGCAACCATGGGAATGAGAAGAATAAGAATGGCTGGAATAGATAGTACATTTACTAATGCAACTGCACCTTCATTCCAATACATAAATAACACAACGCAAATTGGAACTATGTACCGTGGAGGAAAATATGCTGTAGTATTAGATAGACCATCAGCTGGTTCGCCATTAGACCATAAAATTTGGATTGATAAAAACTACAATGCAAATTTTGAAACCAACGAATTAGTATTAAACAAAATAAACAATGGTGATGCACAATTAACCGACACCATTGTTATTCCAGCTAACCAAGCTTATGGAAATACAAGAATGAGAGTTGGATTAGATTTAGCAAATTCTACTCAGTTTAATTCAGTATATTCAGTAATTGGAATGTTCAAAGATTTCAACGTTTCTATTAAGAAAGATGAAGTAAAACCAACTATGTACTTTAATGGTTCAGCATTTGGAGCAAATGTAGTTAGAACCGAAATCAATAAATTATTTGTTGATCCTTGGGTAACTGCTACTGATAATATTGAAGGAAATATTAGCAACAGAGTTCAAACTATTTCTACATTAGATACAGCCAATATTGGCGTATATAATATCAAATATTTTGTAACTGATTATTCTGGAAACACCTCTGATACATTATACAGAACAGTAATAGTAGAATTGAATAGTACTGGTCCGGTTTTAGTATTAACTCCACCACTAGTTTATACAGTAGAAGTAGGAATAAACCCTGTAGAGCCAGGTTATACCGCACTTGATAATGTAGGAAATGCATTAAATAATAATGTAATTATTACTTCTAATTTGAACATTAATAAAGTAGGAAATTATACAAGAACTTACAGCATTACTGATGCATTTAACTTTACAAAAACTGCAGTTCGTCAAATTAGAGTTAGAGATACGACAAAACCAGTTTGGGTGAAGAAATTTGTTGGTGCAACCTATAAACACCAAATCAATACTCCATTCCCACTTAACATAGTAACTGCCACAGATAATTATGACAAAGTTTTAAATGTTATACCTATTAGTGGAGTAAATGCAAATGTGATGGGTAAATACTTTGTGATATTTAATGTTACCGATTCTTCTGGAAATGCAGCAACAACCTTAACAATTCCAGTTGATGTATCTGATTTCATTAAACCAGCAATTACGCTTATTGGTAACTTAACAACAGAAGTAGAAGTTTATTCTAGCTTTACTATTCCTGGTGTAACTGCTACTGATAACTATTGTGCAAGTAACACTTTAACAATTGTTAGAACTCCAAATACATTAAGAAACGACACATTAGGAATATTTCCTGTTAAGTTTGTAGTTACGGATTGTGTTGGAAATTCAGATAGTATTGTTCGTTTTATGCAAATATCTAAGCGTAGCAAACCAGTTATTACTTTATTAGGTTCAGATCCTATGAACTTACCTCGTTTCTGCGATTTCCAAGAACCAGGTTTTATAGTAAAAGATAATTACTTTACTAATTTAAAATCTCAAGTTCTTACTGATGTTACTAGTTTACGAAATGATGTACCAGGAATTTATCCTGTAAGTTATATAGTAACTGATCCTTTTGGAAACCGTTCATTAACTGCTATTAGACAAGTAAATGTTTTAGAGCAAGTTTGTAATGTTGGATTACATGAAAACACGTTTGAAACATATTTTAATTTATATCCATCACCTAATGATGGAATGTTAAATATTGATGTGAAAAACGCAGTTGATATTAACTCAATTGAAGTTTATAATGTAACAGGACAATTAGTAGCTAAATTCCAAAACCAATTACAATCTAAAAACGTATTTGATTTATCAAATCAAAACAACGGATTGTATTTTGTAAGAATGAATACTGTAAAAGGTGTATTTAGTAAATCGTTTGTGATTATTAAATAAATTATTTTATTAACCTAAAAAAAACCGACTTCAAAAGAGTCGGTTTTTTTTGTTTTAAACTTTGTCAAAGTTCAAGACTTTGACAAAGTTTGTTAAGGAAACTTGATTGTTTAATACAACCGATGCCATCGCTTTGAGCGATGGCATCGGTGTCTTTTATTTTAAACTTTGTCAAAGTAAAAAAACATTGACAAAGTGCGGGAAATACTTTGTCAAAGTTCAAGACTTTGACAAAGTATGTTAAGGAAAATCTATAAGGTTTCAAAAACCTTATAGGTTTGTTTATGGTGAAACAATTTCCTATTTAAAATTTTCTTTTTATTTAATAAAACAAAAAACCATAAATCTATATTTGCATTATAGTGAACCCGAATAATGCATATTCGGGTTTTTACTATTTATTGTCTGTAAGAAAAAACCAATTTGTTTGATATGCTTGACATAAAAATGTTCATTTACAAAAAGTAAACTTCCATTTTTCTAGCTACGCAAGCCTCGAACTTAGAATTTTCTTATCAGACATTGTTTATCTAACAAGAAATATGTCAAATCAGTGAAAATTCAAGAACTATTAGGACTTTATAGTCAAAACGAAAACATCAATAAAATTGCTGAAAAGCTAAACCAGAAAAAACAAAGTAAAATATTTGCTAAAGGTTTAATTGGGAGCATTGATGCTATTTTATCTGCATGTATTTTCCATTTTAACTATAGAACCCAAGTATTTATTTTTAATAATGCAGAGGATGCAAAATATTTTTATGCCGACTTACAAAGTTTATTAGAAAATAAAAATACCTTATATTTTCCAGCTTCCTACCGCAGAGATTTTCAAGTAGATTTATTAGAAAATAATTTAGTACTTGAACGAGCCGAAACCCTGAATAGGTTAAATCAAAAACAAGGTAAAGGTGAATTAATTGTGACCACCATTGATGCAATTACAGAAATGGTAATTAATGAAGTGGAATTAACTCAAAACACTTATGAAGTAAAAGTTGGTTCAAACTTCGATATGCAGTTTTTTATTGATTTTTTAACGGAGCATCATTTTGAAAGAAGCGATTTTGTTTATGAAGCGGGTCATTTTAGTATTAGAGGTGGAATTATTGATGTGTTTTCGTTTAGCAACGATATGCCTTACCGCATTGAATTATATGGCGATGAAATAGAAAGTATCCGAGTTTTTAATCCCATTGATCAGCTTTCGGTAATGAAAGTAGATTGGTTTTATATTATTCCAAATGTTCAAAAAATGGTAGAGCAAAAACGTCAAACTTTTTTTGATTATTTACCTGAAAACAGCATTTTTTTTACCGATGATATTAAACTTAGTACCGAACTTTTGGAAAATGGTTTAGAAAAAGCGGAAAAAAGTTTAGTACGTAAAAATGAAAACGATGCTGATTCAAAGGAAAAAAAAGCATTAACTGATATTTCGGATTTATACATTAACTCAGCTCAGTTTTTTGATTATATCAACAAATATTCTTGTGTAGAAATTGGAGTCAGGAATGGTTTTAAAAGCAATGAAATAGTACAATTTAATTGTTCCCCTCAACCTACATTTCACAAAAACTTTAAACTATTAATTGAAAACCTAAAGAACAATCAAAAAGCAAAAATTAAAAATATTATATTCAGTGACACGAGCAAACAAATAGAAAGACTTTATACTATTTTTAACGATTTAGATAATACTATTGAATTTGAACCAATTTATCATGGCCTTTCGCAAGGATTTATTGACAATGATTCAAAGCTAGCATGTTATACCGAACACCAAGTTTTTGATAGGTTTTACAGAGGAAAAACCAAAACAAAATATAATAATTCAAAAATTATTACCCTCAAAGAATTACGTGAATTAAAGCCAGGAGATTTTGTGGTTCATATAGATCATGGAATTGGAAAGTTTGCTGGATTGGAGAAAATTACTGATGTAAACGGACGCATGCAAGAAGCGGTTCGCCTTATTTACAAAAACGATGATTTGCTTTATGTAAGTATCAATTCATTGCATAAAATAACCAAATTTTCAGGTAAAGAAGGAACTGAACCACGTTTGAATAAATTGGGAAGCGACACTTGGGAAAAACTAAAAACTGCTACCAAGAAAAAGGTAAAAGACATAGCCCGCGATTTGATAAAATTATATGCTAAACGCAAAGCGCAAAGTGGTTTCCAATATAGCCCCGATACTTATTTACAAGTAGAACTTGAAGCAAGTTTTATGTATGAAGATACGCCTGACCAAGCCACTGCTACTGCCGATGTAAAAAAAGACATGGAAAGTCCACACCCTATGGACAGATTAGTTTGTGGTGATGTTGGGTTTGGAAAAACAGAAATAGCCATACGAGCAGCATTTAAAGCAGTTTGCGACAGCAAACAAGTAGCCATTTTGGTTCCTACCACCATTTTGGCAAACCAACATTATAGAAGTTTTACTGAAAGGTTTAAAGATTTTCCGTGTAACGTTGATTACATCAATAGATTTAAAACACCAAAGGAACAAAAAGACATTTT
This sequence comes from uncultured Bacteroidota bacterium, assembly GCA_903901345.1. Lineage (GTDB taxonomy): Bacteria > Bacteroidota > Bacteroidia > UKL13-3 > UKL13-3 > JAAFJM01. The sequence goes on from CAIUQQ010000300.1 coordinate 6,774, forward strand.
GCAGCGGGCTGCAGATGGGAAAATAGATGTGTTAATAGGCACACATAAATTATTAAGCAAAGACATGAAGTTTAAAAACTTAGGCTTAATGATTATAGATGAAGAGCAAAAATTTGGAGTGGCAGCCAAAGAAAAATTAAAGTCGATAAAGATAAATGTAGATACTTTAACTCTTACCGCCACTCCAATTCCTCGTACGTTAAACTTTAGTTTAATGGGTGCCCGCGATTTATCAATTATTAATACACCACCGCCAAATCGCCAACCGGTAAATACTGAATTACATAGTTACAACGATGAACTTTTGCGCGATGCAGTTTTACACGAAATAGAACGAGATGGTCAAGTATTTGTGGTGCATCATAGAGTAAAAGATATTTATGACATTGCCAATAGAATTATGTTTTTATGTCCAGGAGTAAAAGTTTGTGTGGCCCACGGGCAAATGGAAGGAGAACATTTGGAAGATGTAATGATGAAATTTATAGAAGGCGAATACGATGTAATGGTGGCTACTACTATTATAGAATCAGGCTTAGATATTTCGAATGCAAATACCATTATTATAAACAATGCACAAATGTTTGGCTTGAGCGATTTACACCAAATGCGTGGACGAGTAGGACGAAATAATAAAAAAGCATATTGCTATTTGTTAGTTCCAAGCATTCCTAATTTAAGTGTGGATGCACGCAGAAGATTACAAGCCATTGAAGAATTTAGTGATTTGGGAAGTGGATTTAATGTTGCCATGCGCGATTTGGATATTCGTGGTTCAGGGAATTTATTAGGTGGGGAACAAAGTGGTTTTATTTCGGAAATAGGTTTTGAAATGTATCATAAAATTTTAGATGAAGCCATTCATGAACTAAAAGAAGATGAGTTTGCAGATGTGTTTAATGTTGGCGAAGACGCCAACATTGGCAGTAGAACAAGCCATAAAATTGAATCAAAAGATTGTATAATTGAAACTGATTTTGAAGCATTAATTCCTGATGAATATGTGAGAAATATTGGAGAAAGATTGAGCTTATATAATATGCTTTCAGCAATTAATAGCATAGAAGAGTTGGGGAAATTTGCAAAAGATTTAACAGATAGATTTGGACCAATTCCTAAGCAAGTTACTGATTTAATGGATTTAATTCAATTGCGGGAAACCGCAAAGAAATTAGGATTTGTGAAAATTGTACTTAAAAATAATTTGTTAATTGCCACTTTTCCGCCAGAAAAGAACAAAGCATATTATGAAAGTAATTTATTTTTAAATTTACTCCAATTTATTCAACAGAATGGTAATTATTGTAAATTAAAACAAACCAGTAAAACCTTACAAGTTTTGATGAATAGTGTTACAGAAATAAAAAAAGGTGAGTTTATTTTTGAAAAAATGAAATCTTTTATTTAAAAATAAACTGGCGTTCAGTAATATATATTGTCATTTAAAGGAATTAGTATTACAAATACCTTATTAAAAT
>CAIUQQ010000301.1 GCA_903901345.1 uncultured Bacteroidota bacterium
CGTTGTCTAATATCTCATCAGGTTTAAACAAACCACCATTATAAGCAAACACATCATAACGCTTCCCTTTAAAGCCAGTGTTTAGGTATTCAAAATATTTTTTAAACCGGTTGTATAAAGGAATTTCTTCATCACGGTCTTGTAAATCTTTCCAATCGTTCAGAATTAACCTTACTGAATTTGGAGGCAACAAGTTTCTGTCTTCAGCAAAAAACAAAAACAAAAACCTATCCAATAACTTTTGCGATTTTTTAAATAATTCCAAAGGTTCATATTGACTATTTAAGTCAACTAAGCTTTGATACAATTCTTTTTTGAATAATGAATAATCGGTATATAATTGTTTAGTTACTTTATTTTCTTCGCCAATGGAATCGTCTTTTAGCTTTTTAGGTAAACCATCCTTAATATTATCGTAAGCCAAACAAGTATAAAGTAATTCAAACTCTGCTTGCGATAAAGTAAACAAATTAAACTCTAAATATTCAATGGCATTGTCAATATAAAACCTCAGTTTTTCAAAGTTAGAAGTAATTACATAAATGCATTCAGGTTGATTGTTTTTATAGCCAAATGCCTGTATTTCTATTTTTCCTAAATCAGTGGTATCAGTTCCTTTTAGTTCAATTACTACTTTTACTGCGTTGTTCACGAGTATAGCACCGTCAGCCTTTTTACTGTCTTTAATATTTTTGTTTTCGGTAATTAAGTTGTAGTCAGGATTTGGGTTTAAAGTGTAGCCTAATATTTTACAAAATAATTCATTTAAAAATCCTTCTTGAAACTGTTCCTCTTTGCTATTCCTAATGTTTTCTTGAATAGTAGTATTATGAAAATAACTTTTGTAAGTTAAATAAGCATCTTGAATAGTTTGTTTATTTAAAGTCTTTTGGTATTTAACCAATACGGAGTTTTGGAATAAAGGCATGTTTTAATATTTGTTCAATAATAATAGAATGATATTAGCCCTGCAAATTTGTGCAAAATATAATCTACCCAATATCATTAAAACCATTCTGCGCAACCAAAACATCATTAAATGCCACACAAACACGGCATAGCGCCACACAAATGAGGCATATAGGATTAATAAAACCGTGTTTTGTAACTTTAAAACTAATCTGCGTAATTAAAATACCATTATTTGCAACACAAAAATGGCAATATGCTTCACAAATGAGGCATATTTAGTTCATTAAACCATTCTGCTAAACTTTAAAGTTATTTTATTAAATTATAATATGGTTTTTGGAAACTATAAAACTATTCTGCGGTTCACAAAAACCATTCTGCTGAACATAAAAATCGTTTTAGGAATTACAAAAACTGTTATTCTTAACAAAAACAAGGCTTTGTGCAACGCAAAAGGCATGCTGCTAGGCGCAGAATGATTTTAAAGGAGCACATTTCCATTTTTTAATATAAATATGCCAAAGCAAAAAATATTAAATGTATTTTTAAAACTAATAAGTTTTTTTAGAAAATAATATTTACATAATTTAAAAAATAAAAGCTTGCTTATTCATTAAAAATTAATTACTTGCGTAGGAATAAATTTAAATAAAATGACAGAAACTACAAATCCAACCACTAATGAAGTGGTTACACCGCCAACAGTGGTTAAAAAAAACAAAAACTATTATGAAACCGATGACGAGTATTTGTTACACGTTAAAGTAGCTATAAATAATAGTAACCATGCCGAAATAGCACCAGTTTTAACCACTTATGGCTATTCGGTAACGGCCATAAATGAAGGAAAGGCACTGTACGAAACAGCAATGGCTTTACAAAAACTACAAATTAAAGAATATGGTGAACAATATACTGCCACCGAAAAACTTACACAAGCCATAACCGATGCCAGTGGCGAGTACAAAAAACATGTAAGTATAGCCAATGTAGCTTTTAGAAATCAAAAAGGATTGCTGTCGGAAATAGCAGCTTTGGGCGAACGTAAAAAAACGCAAGCAGCATGGATTACGCAAGCCAATACTTTTTATAAAAACCTAATGACAAAGCCAGACTACATAACCGCTATGACCCAATATGGTCAAACGGCTGCGTTACTTACTGCCGCTGCTAACAAATTTAAGGATGTAGCCGATTTATACGATGCTCGCCAAACTGAAGCTGGCGAAGCACAAACGGCTACTAAAGCCAGAGATAATGCAATAGCTGATTTAGACGTTTGGTATAACGACTATAGCGATATAGCTGTAATAGCTTTAAACGAAAAACCTGAATTACTTGAAATATTAGGATTGAAATAAAGTTTGTAGTATTAAATTATAAATTATAAATTCTAAATATAACGCCAAAATCATTCCTGATTTTGGCGTTTTTTTGTTTTAGGAATATCATATTTCTTGTTCCGTTTTTTAAACGTATTTTGCCCCAAAATTCTAATTCATTTGTCGGGCATTTATATACATATTCCATTTTGTAAGCAACGTTGTTTTTATTGCAATTTTCATTTTTCAACGCAGTTAAAAAACACAGCTGAAATGGTGAATGCCATTTGCAAAGAAATTGCCATGAGGCAAAATTATTTACAAGACAAAAACCTGCAAACCATCTATTTTGGTGGTGGTACACCTAGTTTGTTAAATCAAAAACAATTATTGCAAATATTTGAAACCATTGAAAAACATTTTACCATTCAGGCCAATGCAGAAATTACATTGGAAGCAAATCCTGACGATTTAAGCGAAGAAAAACTAACGGAATTAAAGCACACGCCCATTAACAGATTAAGCATTGGTGTTCAAAGTTTTTTTGATGCCGATTTGAAATGGATGAACCGTGCGCACAATGCCAATGAAGCCGAAAATGCCATTGCCATGGCAAAGCAAAAAGGGTTTGAAAACATCACCATCGATTTGATATATGGAACGCCAGGATTAACCAACGAAAATTGGCAGCAAAACATTCAAAAAGCATTGGCTTTAGGTGTAAATCACATAAGCAGTTATGCGCTAACGGTGGAGCCAAAAACGGTTTTGGCTAACATGATAGAAAAAGGAAAACTTGACGACACCAATGAGGAGAAAGCTGCTGAGCAATTTGATATTTTGGTAAATACTTTAACAGCAAACGGATTTATTCATTATGAAATAAGCAATTTTGCTAAACCCGATTTTTTTGCAAAGCATAATAGCAATTATTGGAAAGGTAAACATTACCTTGGAATTGGCCCTTCGGCACATTCGTTTAATACAGTTTCACGCAGTTGGAACGTGGCTAATAATCAAAAATATTTGAATGCTTTAGCAATAAATGAGTTGGAAATAACGGATGAAATTTTAACAGTTAACAACCAAATAAACGAATACATCATGACTGGTTTGCGCACCATTTGGGGATGCGATTTAAACTTTATTGCTTTGCAATTTGGTGAAACAGAAAAACAAAGATTGATAAAAGAATCGGCTAAGTTTATTGATCAAGATTTATTGGTAATTAACAACAATATTTTACTTACTACATCAAAAGGAAAATTCTTGGCAGATGGCATTGCCGCTGATTTATTTCTGGTTTAACCACCGTCAGACGATTGCACAAAGCCTCAGCGTAGTAAGGCGTCAGACGGTTATTTAGAAGATTATTTTTACAATAACAACACCAATATTTCCAAAACAATTGCTAATATTGATGCTTAAAAATAGATAAGTAAAATGAATGATTACTGGCAAATAATAAGTGTAACACTGGTGTGCACCATTAAATTTATTATTGGGCTAGGAATGGCATTGGCATATAATTTTTCGCCAATTGTATTTTACCTAACCACAGTTGGTGGTGGCATGTTAGGCGTGTTTATTTATTTGTATTTATGGGATTTTTTATTGCTTTTAAAAGCAAAATTTGTAAAGCCAAAGCCGCATATTATTCATATAAAAATAAATAAAAACATAAGAAAAATGGTCCATTTTTCACGAACATGGGGCATTTATGGCATTGCATTGGTAACGCCAACTATTATTTCAATGCCGGTAGGAACCTTAATTTGCAGAGCAATAGAAAAAAATAAATGGCATATAAAATTAGTGATGTTTATATCATTAAGTTTTTGGGCTTTACTAATTATTGCGTTGCAAAATTTGTTTAATATTGATGTACAATCATGGTTTAAATAACACAAAAAATGAAAGTATTATACGCAATTCAAGGAACTGGAAATGGCCACATAAGTAGGGCACGCGAGGTCATTCCTTTTTTAAAACAACAATGTGATTTAGATATTTTAATAAGTGGAACGCAATCGGATGTGCAATTACCTTATGAAATAAAATATAAACTGAAAGGTGTTGGTTTTACTTTTGGTAAAAGTGGCGGAATAGATTTTGGTGACAGTATAAAAAATTTACATCCTATAAAATTCATCAAAGACATTTATCAAATACCAGTAAAAAACTACGATTTAGTAATCAACGATTATGAACCTGTAAGCGCTTGGGCTTGTAAAATTCACGATTTGAATTGTGTGGCTTTTAGTCATCAAGCTGCCTTTTTAAGTAAGCTAACTCCACGCATAAAAAACAAAGAAAAATTTGGCGAAAGTGTTTTAAAAACCTATGCGCCATGTACTGATAAAGTGGCTTTTCATTTTGATACTTACGATGATTTTATTCACACACCAGTAATAAGAAGCGAAGTTAGGAAAATGGAAATTACCAATCAGCAGCATATTTCGGTGTATCTGCCTGCTTATTCCGATGAAATATTGTTAAAGCATTTTTATAAAATTCCTGATATAAAATTTGAGGTTTTTAGCAAGCATAGCAAAAAAGCAATCACTAAAAAAAATGTGACCATTAAACCAGTTTTAAACCAAGATTTTATAGCTAGTCTAGCCAGTAGCAATGGATTAATTACTAACGGAGGATTTGAAAGTCCTGCTGAAGCAAGCTTTTTGGGTAAAAAAGTAATGTGTATTCCTATGGCTAACCAATATGAGCAAAAGTGTAATGCCAAAGCGTTTAAATTATTGGGCGGAACTAGGGTTAAAAAAATAGAAGAAGATTTTTACCAAAAAACACAATTATGGCTCGACAATGGAAAACCAATAAATGTAAACTACAAAGACGAAACAGCCGAAATAGTTGAAAAGGTTTTGGCTAAATACAGAAAATAGTTGCTGTTTCACTATTGGTTTTTTGTAAAAGTACCATGGTAAATTTAGCTAAAACGTAAAAAATTTGGATTATAAAACTAAATTTTTATATTTGCCTAACAATTGTTAGGTTATGGCTGAAAAACTGATCATCAACAGAAAAGAACAAATTACAGAAACTGCTGCAAAATTATTCCGCAAAAAGGGATTTATAGCTACCACCATGCGCGACTTGGCGGCAGAACTTGGAATAGAAGCCGCTAGCATTTACCACCATGTAAAATCGAAAGAAGAATTATTGGAAACCATCTGTTTTGACATGGCCAATAAATTTATTATGAATGCAAAAGAAGTAAACGACATTTACTTTAATGCATAAGAAAAATTGCGCTTAGCAATAAAATTACACATAGAAACTATTACGCTAAACCAAAACAAATCGGCAGTTTTTTTACAAGAATGGCGTAACTTAAGTGAACCCAATTTGAGTAAATTTAAAATGCTACGAGATCAATATGAAAACCAATTTACCATTATCATAATTGATGGAGAAAATGAAGATATTTTTGATTTTGTAGACAAAAAATTTGCGGTATTAAGCATTCTTTCTACTATTAATTTTGTGAATGAATGGTATAATCCTGAAGGCAAAATGAATGCTGCTGAAATAGCTGAAAAACTAAGTAATTTTATTTTAGGAGGATTAAGAAAATAGCCTCTGGCTATTGGCACAAAAAACTATCAACTGACAACTGACAACTAACAACTAACAACTAACAACTATATTATGTACGGAAACGCTTACATTGATCCAAACGAAAAGCCATTATCAATTTTAGATGGCGAAGACCCAATTAAATTAGCTGAATTTGAAGCACGAATAGATCGTGGTGAAAAAATAGAACCTAAAGATTGGATGCCTAAAGAATACAGGAAACAATTAATTAGAATGATAGAACAACATGCGCATTCTGAAATTATTGGTGCATTGCCAGAAGGCACATGGATTACTCGCGCTCCAGGTTTTAAACGTAAGTTAGCTTTAATGGCTAAAGTACAAGACGAAGTAGGACACGCACAATTGCTTTACAGTGCTGCCGAAACTTTGGGAAAAAGCCGTGAAGCCATGATCAACGATTTGATTACTGGTAAATCAAAATACTCAAATGTTTTTAATTATCCTGCTTTAACTTGGGCCGATTCATGTGTAATAGCTTGGTTAATTGATGCGGGTGCAATTATCAATCAAGTGGCAAATGCCAAAGGAAGTTATGGTCCTTACGGACGTGCTTTAGATAGAATTTGTACTGAAGAAAGTTTCCATTTAAAATATGGTCATCACAATGTGGTAACTTTAGCAACTGGAACACCTTTTCAACGCCAAATGGTACAAGAAGCTTTAACCCGTTGGTGGCCGCCAATTATGCATTTTTTTGGCCCTAGCGATAAAATTTCGAACCATACAACTATACTGATGAAATGGAAAGTTAAAATGGCAACGAACGATGACATGCGTCAACAGTTTTTAAACATGTATGTTCCTAAAATTTGGGATTTAGGATTGGTACTTCCCGATGCAAATTTAAAGAAAAACGAAGAGACAAAATTATGGGAATATACCGAACCAGATTGGGACGAATTTAAACGTGTTATCAATGGTGGAGGTCCTTGTAATGCAGAACGTTTGGCAGTTCGCAGAATGGCAGAAGAAAAAGGAAGATGGGTGCGAAAAGCATTGCTTCAAAAAGATTCAAGTTATGTAACACCTTTAGCTTAAGGAATTGCAAAGATTACAAAAATTACAATGTTGGAAAGATTGAAGAATTACTAGGAATCAATCTTTTAATTTTTGTAATCTTTTCAACTTTGAAATATAAATAGAATGGCAAAAATAGAGACTTTTGAAGACTTAGAAATTTGGAATAAGGCTATTGATTTATATGTAGAAGTTTATTCAAAATGTGAAAACAGTAGTCTTAAAAATGATTTTTCTGCAAAAGACCAATTGAAAAGAGCTACACTTTCGATTTCAAATAATATAGCTGAAGGTTTTGAGTATGAAAACAATCTTCAATTTATGCGATTTTTGAGATATTCAAAAGGATCGGCAGGAGAAGTTAGAAGCATGATTCATGCGTTTTACAGAACTAAACAAATAGATGAAGCAACACATAAAAAACTAATAGAAGATGTAATTTTAATTTCCAAAAGCATAAAAAACTTTTTAAAATATTTAAGTAATCATAAACCTATAAAATAATTTTTCAACCTTGTAATCTTTCAATTTTTCCAACCTTGTAATAACAACAAATGATAAATTCACTAGACCCTAGAATTGCTCGCGAGCAAATAAATGAAGACAATACCATTGCTCCATTAACTGAAATGGACAATTGGGAAACTTATGAAGTTTTTCACCAAAAAAAACGTGGTGAACAACATGAACACGTAGGAATAGTTCATGCTCCAAACAACGAAATGGCTTTACTTTTTGCTAAAGAACAATACGGACGAAGAGGAATAAGTGTAAATATTTGGGTGGTAAAAACCAGCAATGTTTTTGCATCGGATTACGATGATGCCGATATTTTTGAAACAGTTCCAGACAAGCAATACCGTGAAGCAGGTGGCTATAAAGTAATGGAAATGATTAATAAATATAAGAAGGAAAACAAAGTAAAATAATTAAAAGATTGCAAGGTTGTAATCCCGATTAATCGGGAGAAAGATTAAAAACAATTTTGTAATTTTTGTAATCTTTCAAATCTTTAAATATAAAAAATATGAACGTAACAGCAATCAAAGAATTATTATATAAAATGGCTGATGATTTATTAATCATTGGTCATAGAAATAGTGAATGGACGGGTTTAGGTCCAATTTTGGAAGAGGACATTGCCTTTTCATCCATGGCGCAAGACAAGATAGGACAAGCCGGTGCATTGTTTGAAATATTGCATGAATTAGGTGAAGACGAACCCGACACCGTTGCATTTATGCGCGATGCTAATAAAATGCATTGTGCTCATTTTGTAGAATTACCAAATGGCGAATACGACTTTTCTATCATGCGTCATTTTCTATTTGACCATGCCGACCAATTGCGTTTCGAAATGCTTGCCAATTCTAGCTTTGAGCCATTGGCTCAAGTAGCAAAAAAAATAAAAGGTGAATTAAAATACCATGTTTTTCATGCCAATACTTGGTTGGTAAAATTAGGAAATGGAACGGAAGAAAGTAAAGCCAGAATGCAAACTGCATTGAACGAAAGTTGGAACTATGCTTTAGGCATGTTTGAAGTTGGTGATTTTGAAAAAGAATTGCAAAGTGAAAATATTTTTGAAGGCGAAGAAGCCTTGAAAACTCGTTGGATGGCAAACATTGTACCCTTCATTGAAAAAGCAAATTTGAAAATTCCTGATACTAAATCTTGGGAACCAATATTAGGCGGACGCAAGGGTTACCATACCGAATATTTACAACAATTAGTAGAAGAAATGGGTGAAGTATTTCGCCTAGATCCAACTGCGCAGTGGTAAGCTAAAGCAATTACAAAGATTGGAAAAATTACAAGGTTGGAAAGTTGGGAAGATTGAGAGCTAATTTAAGTATAAAAATTGTTTAAAATATTTTCCTTCAAATCAACTTTATGAATTTTCTGTATAATCTGTGAAATCTGTGGCAAAATAGCTTTGTAATCTTTCTCCCGATTAATCGGGATGCTAATTTTAAAATCTTTCAATGTATAGTCCTGAAATAGGTTGACTCTAAAAATGTTAATAAGTCAACTAAAATCAGGACAAAATGGAAAGAAAAAAACCAACCTATTACAGTGAAGAATTTAAAATGACTGTAGTAAACGATGTATTATTAGGAAAATACA